>JACQRN010000037.1 GCA_016206515.1 Planctomycetota bacterium
CTCCTACTCCTTGCCCTACTTCTTCTCCTCGAACTCCGCGTCGATGACGTTGTCGCCGCCGGCGCCTTTCGCCTTGCGGGGGCCCTTGGGGGCGTCGCCGGAGGATTCCTTCCCCGGGGGGGGCTGGGCGCGCTTGGCGGCCTCCTCGTAGAGTTTCGAGGCCATCTTCTGCGATGCGGTCATGAGCTCGTCGATCTTACCCTGGATCGCCGCGCCGTCGTCGGATTTCGAGACCTTCCGCAGCGCTTCGATCGCCTCCTTCACCTTGGTGACCTCGCCGGCTTCGAACTTCCCCTCGTTCTCCTTGAGGGTCTTCTCGGTCTGGTAGACCATCTGGTCCGCCTGGTTCTGGAGGTCGACGAGTTCTCTTCGCTTCTTATCCTCCGCCTCGTGCACCTCGGCGCCCTTGCGCATCCGCTCGACCTCCTGGGCGGAGAGTCCCGAGGCGTCCTTGATCACGATCGTCTGCTCCTTGCCGGTCCCGAGGTCCTTCGCCCCAACGTTCAGGATGCCGTTGGCGTCGATCCGGAACGCCACCTCCACCTGGGGAACGCCGCGCGGCGCGGGCGGGATCCCGTCGAGGCGGAAGTTCCCGAGGGTCCGGTTGTCCTTGGCGAACTCGCGCTCCCCCTGCAGGACGTGGATGTCCACCGACGGCTGGTTGTCCGCGGCGGTCGAGAACACCTGCTTGCGTTCGGTCGGGATCGTCGTGTTGCGGTCGATCAGGCGCGTCATCACGCCGCCGAGGGTCTCGATCCCCAGGGAGAGCGGCGTCACGTCGAGGAGGACCACATCGGAGGTGACCTCCTTGGCGAGGATCCCCCCCTGGATCGCGGCGCCGACCGCGACGACCTCGTCGGGGTTCACGCTGCGGTTCGGCTCCTTCCCGAACAGATTGCGGACCAGTTCCTGCACCGCGGGCATGCGGGTGGACCCGCCGACCAGGACCACCTGGTCGATCCCCTTGGGGGTCATCTTCGCGTCGGCGAGCGCCTTCTCGCACGGCTCCTTGCAGCGGCCGACGAGGTCCTCGACCAGGGACTCGAAACGGGCGCGCGTGATCGTCGTCTGCAGGTGCTTCGGCCCCGAGGCGTCCGCCGTGATGAACGGGAGGTTGATCTCCGTCTGCACGGAGGAGGAGAGCTCGCACTTTGCCTTCTCGGCCTCCTGGCGCAAGCGAGACATCGCCATCGGGTCCTTGCGCAGGTCGATCCCGTTCGACTTGCGGAACTCGTCGGCGACGAAGTCCACGAGCCGCTGGTCGAGGTCGTCCCCGCCCAGGTGCGTGTCGCCGTTGGTCGCCAGGACCTCGAACACCCCGTCGCCGACGTCGAGCACCGACACGTCGAACGTGCCGCCGCCGAGGTCGAACACTACGATCTTCTCGTTGCGGTTCTTCTCCATCCCATAGGCAAGGGATGCCGCCGTCGGCTCGTTGATGATCCGTTCGACGGTGAGCCCGGCGATCACGCCGGCGTCCTTCGTCGCCTGCCGCTGGGCGTCGTTGAAGTAGGCCGGGACCGTGATCACCGCCCGGTCGACCTCCTCGCCGATGTACGCCTCCGCGCTCGCCTTCAGGTCCTGGAGGATCTTCGCGGAGATCTCCGGCGGCGTGAACTTCTGGCCGCGGATGTCCACCTTGACCGGCTCGTTCGGCCCGCCGACAACCTTGTACGGGACGCGCTTCTCCTCCGCCTCGACCTCGCTCCCCCGCCGCCCCATGAACCGCTTGATCGAGTAGACCGTGTTCACGGGGTTCGTCACCGCCTGGCGGCGGGCGAGGATCCCGATCAGGGTCTCCCCCTTCTCGGTGAACCCCACGACCGACGGGGTCAGGCGGCTGCCGTCGCGGTTCGTGATCACCACCGGGCGGTCGGCCTCCCACACCGCGACCACCGAGTTCGTCGTCCCCAGGTCGATCCCGATCACCTTCCGCGACTTCGCCATGTCCTCACCTCGCCGCCGCGACGAGCGCGCGCAGCACCGCGGCCATCTCCCGCGCATCCACCGGCTTCACCATCACCCGGGTGGCGAGCGCCACCAGCGGGGCGATCTCGATCTCGTGCGCCGCGAAGGCGGTCGCCAGAAGGATCGGCAACGCCGGACGCGACGTCCGGATCCGACGCAGGCCATCCGCCCACCACGGCACCGCGGGATCCGGATCGATCACCGCCGCGTCCCAGTCGAACCGGCCGACCTCCTGCCACGCCTCCTCGGGATCCGCCGCCAGGCCGACACCCCATCCCCCGATCTGCAGGAGCGAGGAGAGGGCATCGCGCCCGGCACCGGGACGATCAACAAGGAGGACACTCGGACGACCGCACTCCACCATCGAATATCAGCGATGCAAATTCGATACCCCGTACGACTTGCGAAGAGTGGCAAGCTAGATCCATAAATACAGTCTGTACAATGACTTGCAATGCGTTTTTTTTACAACGGTGCGCATTACGAACCGAGGTCCCCCAGGATTCACGACGCCGGTCGGCCAAAATGATCCGGCCGGCGGACATATGCGTCAATCTAACCCGACTTCGCCAAACCAGGGGGTAAAATCGCCGTAAGTCCTTGC
>JACQRN010000043.1 GCA_016206515.1 Planctomycetota bacterium
GATTATAAGTCCTTAATAATGCGCTTGTGGCTGGCGACCCACTCTACCTATCGATCGATCAAGGCGGCCACGCGACCCGGGCGGTCGTGTTCGACGGGGGGGGGCGCGCCGTCGCTCGCGCGGAGGTCCCCGTCGGCGAGACGCGCCCGACGAGCGACCGGGTGGAGCAGGACCCCCGCGAGATGGCCGCGTCGGTCGGCCGGGTCCTTGTCGAGGCGTCGGCTGCGCTTGGGCGTTGCGCGGCCGACGTCCGGGCGGCGGGGCTGGCGACGCAGAGGTCCAGCGTCGTCTGCTGGGACGCGGTGACCGGCGAGTCCCTCTCCCCGATCCTCTCCTGGCAGGATCGCCGCGCCGCGGCGTGGTTGGCGTCGTTCGCGCCTCACGCGCGAGCCGTGAGGGAGGCGACGGGGCTCGTCCTGTCCCCCCATTACGGCGCCAGCAAGATGCGCTGGTGCCTCGACCATCTCGATCCCGTGAAGCAGGCCCGGAGGGAGGGGCGGCTCCGGATCGGGCCGCTCTCGTCGTTCCTCGTTGCGTCGGTCGCGACGGGGAGGCCGACCCTCGCCGACCCGGCGAACGCCTCGCGCACGCTCCTGTGGAACCTCCGCGCGGTGGACTGGGACGCCGATCTCTGCTGGCGCTTCGGCGTGCCGCGGGAGGTATTGCCGCACTGCGTCCCGACGCGCCACGCGTACGGCGGGATCCCGTGGGGGGCGGGGACGCTCCCCCTGACGGTCGTCACCGGCGACCAGTCCGCGGCGGTGTTCGCCTGGGGGGTGCCGCGCGCGGACGCCGCGTACGTCAACCTCGGGACCGGCGCCTTCCTTCAGAGGATCGTCCCGGAGCCGTCGATGTCGGAGGACGGCCTTCTCCGCGGGGTCGTCGCGATCGACGCAGGGCGCGCGACGTACACGCTCGAAGGGACCGTCAACGGCGCCGGAAGCGCCCTGCGCTGGGCCGCGGAGTCGCTCGGGATCCCCCAGATCGAGAAGCGGCTCCCCGCATGGATGGAGAAGGACCGCGACGTCCCCCTGTTTCTCAACGGCGTCTCCGGACTCGGCGCCCCGTTCTGGGTCGCGGACTTCCCCTCGCGCTTCGTGGGGGACGGCGCCGCCGCCGCGAAGGCGGTCGCGGTTGCCGAGAGCGTCGTGTTCCTCCTGGCGGAGAATCTGGAGGGAATGCGCACGTTACCGGACCCTCTGCATCATCTCGTCGTCACCGGGGGGCTCTCCGCGCTCGATGGCATATGCCAGCGCCTCGCCGACGTGACGCATCTGGAGGTCCGCCGCCCCCCCGAGCGCGAGGCGACCGCCCGCGGCCTGGCGTTTCTCACCGCTGGTCGCCCCCCGGTAGGGCGGGCTTTATGCCCGCCCGGGGATGAACCCCGGGCTACCCATTGGGCAGAGTGGCAGTCGCCGGAGCCGGAGGTTTTTCGCCCCCGCCCGGGCGCTCCCGTGGCGGGACGGTACGCGGAATGGCGTCGGAAGATGCAGGTGGCTCTAGGTAGGTAGTTCGGTCGCATTGGTTTCTGTGCCTTGCAAAATTTGTCCGACGCCTCCCGTACCTTGGGCGGGTGCGAACACGGTCGGTGATCCAGGGCGGGCGGATCGAGAGTTCGATCCTGTTCCTTCGAGGGCAGAAAGTGATCCTCGATTCCGCTCTCGCCCGATTGTACGGCGTCGAGACACGGGAGTTGGTCCAGGCTGTACGCCGCAATCGGAGTCGCTTCCCGGCCGATTTCATTCTTCAACTCACCCGGGCGGAGTGCGACGACTTGAGATCACAATCTGTGATCTCAAGTGCATGGGGTGGGCGTCGCTATCCGCGGTTCCGGATCGCCTTCGAGGTGATCCGACATCTGATGGAAAAGCCCGAGACGGGCCGGCAGAGAATCGGCTTCCGGACGGTGGAGAAGTGATCCGGCTACGATGTCATCGGGTCGGCCCATGTCGACGGGACCACGGACGGATTCCCCCTCACCGGACGAACTCGGCGCCCACTACGCGGGCGGATACGAGGCCCGGCGCACGGAGACCGGTTACGGGAAGATGGAGCGGGAGCGGTCGATGGAGATCCTCCTGCGGCACCTACCGCGCCCGCCCGCGGTCGTCCTCGATGTAGGAGGTGGCCCCGGCGTGTACGCCTGCTGGCTTGCGCGGCTCGGATACCCGGTTCACCTGATCGACCCCGTTCCCCTGCATGTCGAGCACGCGCGCCGGGCGTCCTCCGCGCAGCCGTCGCATCCGGTCCGAACGGTCGAGGTCGGCGATGCCCGCTCCCTGCCGTGGAAGGACGGCGGCGCCGACGCGGCGATCCTGTTCGGACCCCTGTACCACCTGACGGAGAGGACGGACCGGGTCCGCGCCTTGAAGGAGGCGCTCCGCGTCCTACGGCCGGGCGGAGTCCTGTTCGCGGCCGCGGTTTCCCGATTCGCCTCGACGTTCGATGGGGTGTTCCGCGGCTTCCTCGACGACCCGGCATTCGAGCGGATCGCGGAGCGGGACCGGCGGGACGGCCAGCACCGCAACCCGACCGGGAACCCGGCCTACTTCATGGACACGTTCTTCCACCATCCGGACGAGTTGAAGGCCGAGGTGGCCGAGGCGGGGTTCCGGGTCCGCGCGGTGTACGGGGTGGAGGGGCCCGGCTGGCTCCTCCAGGATTTCGACAGGCACTGGAACGACGAGGGGCGCCGCCTGCGGTTGCTGGAGGCCGCCCGTGCGGTCGAGACGGAGCCGTCCCTCCTCGGGATGAGTGCGCACATCCTGGCGGTGGCCGGGCGCGGTTGATCCCGGCGGATCGGTTTTTGGACAGGGGGCAGGGGGGTGTGATAGGGTCCGGTGCGGGGTCCGGGTGCGCGCGGCTCCGCGGACCGATGGCGACGAGAACCCTGCTTGTATCGAACCGGCTTCCGTTCCGCCTCGTGGCGGGCAAGGGGGGGTACGTCTTCGAGAGGACCGTCGGCGGGCTCGCGACGGCGCTGGAGTCGTATACGCAGAGGCGCCGGCCGCGCGGGGGGGGGCCGGGGGAATCCCTGTGGGTCGGGTGGCCCGGAGAGCATCCGCCCGTCGCGGCGCAGGGTGCGGTGGCCGAGCGCCTCCTTGAGGAGCGCCACGCATACCCCGTCTTCGTGGATCCGGCGGAGATGGACCGGTTCTACAACGGGTTCTGCAACGGGACGCTCTGGCCTCTGTTCCACGGCTTCTCGGGGTACGCGACCTACGAGCCGCGCCACTGGGAGAGCTACCGCGCGATCCAGGAGCGGTTCCGCGACGCCGTCCTGCGCGTGGCCGCCCCCGGCGACACGGTCTGGATCCACGACTACCACCTGATGCTCCTGCCGAGCCTCCTGCGCGAGGCGAGGCCGCGGATGCGGATCGGGTTCTTCCTCCACATCCCGTTCCCGGCGTACGCGGTCTTCCGCCTGCTCCCGCGGCGATGGGCGCGGGAGATCCTCCTGGGGCTGTACGGGGCCGACCTCGTCGGGTTCCACACCCACGAGTACGTGCAGAGCTTCCTCCAGTGCGCCCTGCGCGTGCTCGGGGACGGGCACGACCTCGGCCGGATCGTCGCGCGCGAGCGGTCGCTGCGGGCGGGGGCGTACCCGATCGGGATCGATGTCGCGCGGCACGCCGCGGCGCCCCGTCGCCGTCGCCGCGCGGCACTCCCCGGGAGAGGGACGGTCGCCCGGATCCTTTCCGTGGACCGCCTCGACTACACGAAGGGGATCCCGGAGCGCCTTCGCGCGTTCGAGCGATTCCTCGAAAAGTACCCCGCGTGGATCGGGCGCGTCCGCCTGGCGATGGTGGTTGTTCCCTCCCGGATCGGCGTCGTCGCGTACCGCGATCTGAAGTCCGAGGTGGACCGCGCGGTCGGGCGGATCAACGGCCGGTTCGGCACGTCGCGGTGGACGCCCGTGCTGTACCTCTACCGGGCGCTCGACCCGGACGCCCTGGCGGAGGCGTACCGGGAGAGCGACATCGCGCTGGTCACCCCCCTGCGGGACGGGATGAACCTGGTGGCGATGGAATGGGTCGCCAGTCGCGCACGGAACACCGGGGTCCTGGTCTTGAGCGAGGCCGCCGGTGCCTCGCAGGAGCTCGCCGAGGCGCTGCAGGTCAATCCGAACGACATGGAGGACGTGGCGGACGCGCTCCACGCCGCCCTGCGGATGCCCCTCTCACGGCAGGCATCGCGGCTCCGTGCGATGCGCTCGCGCCTGCGGCGGAACGGCGTCGTCCGCTGGGTGGACCATTTTCTCGCGGACCTGGGCTCGGCCTGGGACGACCAGGAGCGGTTGCGGGCGCGCCTCCTGGGCGGGCCCTCCCGGGACACGCTCGTGGGCGCGTACCGTGGCGCCGACCGGCGCCTGCTGCTGCTGGATTACGACGGCACGCTCGCGCCGTTCGCGCTCGACCCCCGGGCGGTCCGGCCGGGGCCGGGACTCCTGGGGCTCCTCGGATCCCTCGCGCGGGACCGGCGGACGTCGGTGGCGCTGGTTTCCGGCCGCGACCGCGCGACCCTCCACCGGTGGTTCGGAGGGACGCCGCTGACGCTGGTCGCGGAGCACGGCGCGTGGGTCTGCCCGCCCGAGGGGCGCTGGCGGCCGCTCCGCCCGCTCGCCACGGGGTGGAAGAAGGGGATCCGCCCGATCCTCGCGCGCCAGGCCGAGCGTCTGCCGGGGTCCTTCCTGGAGGAGAAGACGTGCTCGATCGCGTGGCATTTCCGTCCGTGCGATCCGGATCTGGCGGAGGCGCGCGTGCGGGATGTCGCCGACGAGCTGATCCAGTTGACCGCCAACCTGGATGTCGGGGTCCTGCTGGGGAACAAGGTGCTCGAGGTGTGCGCCGGCGGGGTGAACAAGGGGGGGGCGGCGAGGATGCTTCTGGACAGGCGCCCCTTCGACTTCGTCCTGGCCGTCGGGGACGACACGACCGACGAGGAGATGTTCCGCGCGCTGCCGGGGAAGGCGTACTCGATCCGGGTCGGGATGGCGACGTCCCACGCGAGGTTCAACGTGCGGGGCATCGCGGATGTCCTCGATCTGCTCCGGGACCTTGCCGCTCCCCGCGCGCGGGTGGCCGGATCGCGGTAGTCCCGCCCGTTCAGGCGATCGCCAGCGTGGAGGTGTCCGCTACCGCCTTGCGCGCAGGGAGCGCGCCCGCCAGAACGCGCATCACCTTTTGTGCCGTCGCGCGGTAGCCGGTGAGCTTACCGCCGTAGAGGATGGCGAGGCGCGGGGGGGTGCGCGGGTCGGTCGTCAGCACCACGTCGCGCGGGCGGTGGAACGCCGCCCCCTCGCCGCGCGGCAGGACGCGCAGGCCAGCGAAGGAGTTCAGGACGCGCGCGGGGCGTTCAGGGAAGTGCCGGTGGAAGACGTCGGTGAGATAGGCGATCTCCTCCGGTCGAGGCGCGCACGCGTCGGGATGGCCGTTGTACGGCGTCTCGGTCGTTCCGATGAGGATCCGGTCCGGCCTCCCGAACCGCGGCATGACGAACACCGCGCGGCGGTCGGAGGGGGACTCGACGTAATAGATACCGCGTCCGATTGTCCCCTCCATCTCGATGTGCGCGCCCTGGACGAGGTCGATCGGCAGGTGCGGGATGTTCGGGGAGATCCGCGCGAGCGCCTCGTTCGCCCACGGGCCCGCGGCGTTCACGAGGGCGCGCGCGTCGCACTCGGTCTGGCGCCCCTCCGTCCCGTACCGGACGCGCCAGCCGTGGGGGCGCTCCTCGGCGCCGTCGAACCGCGCGGGGCACTCGACGCGGCACCCAAGCGACTCCGCCGAGCGGACCACGGCGCGCGTGAGCGCCGCGTCGTCGGTCTGGCCGTCGTGGTAACGGTAGACCGCCTGCAGGCCGTCGGTCGACAGGCCGTCGAGAGCGTCCCACTCGCTACGCGGGAGCGAAGTGAACCGCGCGTCGCGGCAAAGGTTCCCGAGCAGGGCGTAGAGCGACAGCCCCGCGCGGATCTGCCAGGGGCGGCGCGTCGTCCGGCCGTAGACCGGGATGTGGAACGGGACCAGCCGCACGAGCCCCGGCGCGATCTGCAGGAGCGTGGATCGCTCCTCGAGCGATTCGCGCACGAGGCCGAACTGCGCGGTCTCCAGGTACCGCAGCCCCCCGTGGATCAGCTTGCTCGACCGGCTCGACGTCCCGTGCGCGATCGCCTTTGCCTCCAGGAGAAGCACGGAATGTCCCGCAGCCGCCGCGGCCTGCGCGATCCCCGCGCCGTGGATCCCTCCGCCGATGACGACAAGGTCGTCGAAGGCGGTCATCGGGGCGAGGAGAAGGCCGCCGCCATCTCCCGGATCGCGAACGTCTCGATCAGGGACGCACCGCGCTTCAGGAGATCGCGGGCGAGCCCGGGCTCGCCCACCTCGTAGACGACGAGGCGCGCCCTCCCGGTCCGCAGGCCTCCCCGAGGCAGACGCTCGACATTGCAGAAGATGTACTCGGGCCGAGCCGCGCGCACGCGCGCGTCGCGCAGGTCGCTCCAGCGTTCGAGCACCGCTCCGACCTGTCTCCATCCCGACTCCCGCGCGGCGAGGACGAACTTCTTCGAGAACGAGATGAGGATGCACCGTCGCGCCACCGGGCGCAGGACCTCGCGGATGCCATCGAGGACCGGCGCGATCCCGAACCGCTCCAGGGCGAGTCTCTTGATCTCTACGAACGCGCGGGCGCGGGGGTGCCGCCGCAGGATCCGCACGAGATCGGAGAGCGTCGCGATCGGTTCGCGGGCGAAGCGCCGGCCGAACCGCTTCCGCTCGGCGGCGCGCAGGCGCCGCAGGTCGGCACAGGTGCGTTCGTGGATCGCCCCCGGGACGCCGCAGAGCCGCACCAGATCCCGGTCGTGGAACAGGAACGGCACGCCGTCGGAGGAGAGTTGCACATCCACCTCGACGAAGCGCGCCCCCGCGCGAAGGGCGGCGCGGATCGCGCGGCGCGTGTTCTCGGGATACCGGAGCGCGTACCCGCGGTGCGCAACGAGCGGGAGAAGGGGCCTGCGGCGCGCTTCGCGCTTCGCGCTTCGCGGATCTTCCTTGTGCGTTTTGAGCCGGTCTCTCAGAGCCGTCCCACCCATGCGGCCAGGAGATTCGCGTGGCCGGGGAGGCGCGAGGCGATCGCATCCGCGACCGCCTCGTTGTACGTGTGGACCGTCAGGTTCCGGTCGTCCGCCATCGCGAGCGCCTCGGCGGCCTGCCGGTCGGTCAGGATCCGGTCCATCGCCGTCCCTCCAGGAGAACCCGTTCGCGAAGCGCGTCCGATCCCTCCGCCAGGTTCACGATCTCGACGCGCTGCGGAACGTGGCTTTCCTCCAGCCGTTCCCGCAGAAGGGAGAGGATCTCCCGCGGAAGCGCGCCGCGCGGGAGGATCGCGACGTCGATGTCGGAGGTCCGGGAGGGGGTCCCCCTCGCCCACGACCCGAACAGAAAGACGTCCGCGTCGTGCCCCCGGAGCGCGTCCAGGACGATCCTGCGCACCTCCGGCAGGGGGGGGGGCTCCCGGAGGTCCGTCGCGCCGGGGGATGCGTCCCTCATGTCCGGAGTGTATCTCAAGAGGTTCTCCCGCGGCCCAGTTTCCTGTAGAACGTCCCTCCCGTGCAGCGCTTGGCGTTCATCGTGTTGTGTGTCCTCCTGGCCGGGGCGGCCCGGGCCGCCCCGAACCCCAA
>JACQRN010000039.1 GCA_016206515.1 Planctomycetota bacterium
GACCTGCGGGTTACAAAACCGCTGCTCTACCACAGAGCTACACCAGCGTTGGACGGTCAGGCGTGAGCGGGGGCGGGGCGGCGCCTCCCGAGGGGGGTGTCGGTCCGCCAGGCGCGGGAGGAGGTCCCGTGCGGACGGTGGCTGCGGCCGCCTGCCCCTGGAGGCCGATGTTTCCCAGGCGCCACGCGGTCACGAGGCCGAGGAACGCGAAGAGGAGGTCGATCGGGCCGAGATTTTTGACGACGAGTCCGGTGATTCCACCCTCGTCACTCAAACCCTCGATCCCCTTGTCGATCCGGCGGTCGCGCCATTCCTCGTACCCGAGCGTCCCCGCGGCGATCTCGCGCAGTTCCGGAACGGCGATTTCCCGGAATGCCATGAGTTCCTCCGGCGTGACTTCGGACGGGTCCGATTTCCCCTTGACGTACCGGTGCTCCACCATGAAGGCGGCGTGTTCCTCCTCGCTTCCGAGGTCGGCGAAGGCCTCGGCATCCCCCCGGATCTCCTCGAAGAGCAGGCGTGCGACGAACGGTTGCTTCGCCAACTCGCCAGGGAGGGCGAGGCGGACCGCCGCGACCTTGCCGCCGAAGATCGCTAGAAGCGAGAGGAGCGCGCAGACGGCACCCGAGTACTTCCCGTTCGCCCCGAACCGTGCTGCGGCGAACCCCACCAAGCCCCCGATCCCCCAGGCGACGTAGCCGATCTCGTATCCCGTCGCCCATGACAGGAGCGCCCAGGCCAAACCTCCGGCGGCCGCCCCCGCGAGGGCGGCCATATACGCTGTGATCGGCATCCGGTCTCCTTGGTCTCCCCGGCAGGGGGAGTGCGCCGGATCATACACCGCGGCTGCGGGGAGGGAGGAGGGTGGCCGCGGCGCCGAGGGCCGCGCCGACCAGGTGAGCCAGAGGGACCGGCACGAGCCCCGCACCCTCCGAGTCGACGAAGATCGTCCCGCCGTGGAGAACCTCCCTGGCGGCCTTCGCGAGGAAGGCCGCCAGCGCGCCGGCCCAGAGGGCCGAATGCGCGCCCTCTCCCGTACGGGCGGCACGCGTCCGCTCCCCCGCGGCGAGCCAGACGAACAGGGCCGAATCGATCCCGGAGAGGCCCCGGTAGGAGTCGAGGGCGGGGAGCCCGCACAGCACGGCCAGCGAGATCGCCAGCGCGGAGGTTCCCAGGAACGCGCAGAGGCGAAGCGCCCCCTCGCGCCGCTCGCACGCCCACGACAGGACGAGGAACGCCAGGGCATCCCACAGGAGATGGTCCGCGGAACCGTGCGTCCAGTGGCCGGTCAGGAGCCGCCATGTTTCTCCCTGCCGTGCGGCGGCGCGGTCCAGACAGAGCGTGGAGCCCGCCCCGGGAATCAGCGGGATCGCGAGCGCAGCGATGAAAAAGGCGATCGAGGCGCGGGGGGCGCGCCTCGTCGCCGTGACCGTTTCCGGGGCCGCTTCGTCCATTCCCCCGCGGCCCATCCGGCTACGTCTCCCGCCTGCGCCGGGCGCCTGCCGCCGCCCCCGCCGCCCCGAGGGCGAGCATGCAGGTCATCGGGTCGAATGCGCCTCCCCCGGATCCGCCGCCTCCGCCCCCGCCTCCGCCGACATGATGGGCCGGCGCGTTGTTGAACATCGGCTGCTGTCGGTCCGCGCGCGTGTCACGCGGGGCCTGCGCGGCGCGGACCTGCTGGGCCTGGTGCTCCCGCGCGGCGCGGTCGCGGTTCCGGCGCTCGATCCCGTGCGCCTCGTGCCTCTTGTCGGAGAGGACCACCATCGAGGTGTAGTCGGTCACGATCTGGAAGGCGGTCCCCAGGTCGCGGATCGCGACGTGCGCCTCCCCGGCGTCGACCTTCCCGCGCATCTCCTGCGATTCAATCGCCTCGATCTTGGCCATCGCCCAGAGGCGCTCGATCTCCGGGGCATCCGTATCCAGGTCGGGCAGGTCGACGGTCGTCGCATAGGTGCGGTCCTCCCCGGTCTGGCGCGTCCGGAGCGTCACGGTCGCGCGGCCGCCTTCCTTATAGCGCCCGAACAGGACGAGCTGCTGGCCGTGGTACACGCGCCGGAACCCCTCCGTGGTCAGGTCGAACGTCTTGACTCCGCCGATCTCCACGCGGACGTCGTGCAGGCACTCGTGGGTCACCTTCTCCTTGGCGAGGATCAGCTGTCCCAGGATGTCGTCCGCGTTCGAAACGGGGGCGTAGAAGCCGCCGGAGACGTCGCAGATCGCGCGCATCAGGGGCCAGTTGCCGCTGTTCCCCAGGAGGAAGCCGAAGACCCGGACGTCGCGGGTGCGAAGGAGCTCCTCGAACCGGGCGGGCTTCACCTCCCCGACGTTCGCCACCGCGTCGGTCACCAGTACCAGGCTCGTGGCGCGGTCCGCGTCCAGGTCGCCCAACCCCATCTGAAGGCCGGCATAGAGGTTCGTGCCTCCCTGCACGCCGAGCGCCTCGATCCGGGCGACGGCCGCCTGAACGTGCTCCGGCGTGGCGGGGCTCCACCCGACGACCTCCTCCGCGCGGTCGCAGAACGTGACCACCCGGAACCGGTCCTGCGGCCGCAGGTCCTTCACCGCGCGGGAGACACCGTTCGCGAGCGAGGCGATCTTCCCCTGCATGCTCCCGGAGACGTCCAGGACGAAGACGTAGTCGGCGCCGCCGTCGAGCGCTGCCAGGTCGATCCCGGGGGTCACCACCATCATGAACGTGCCGGGCCCCTCCCCGTTGGCGCGGTACGGCACGACGTCCAGCCTCCCCGGCAGCCCCTCCTGCAGGCGGTAGTAGAGGATGAAGTCCCTCGTGAGGTCGGCACCCTGGGACTCGGCGCGGATCCGGTAATGGCCTTCCTCCAGGCGTTCGACGGTCGCGGCCGCCTCGAACCCCGGCGCGCGCACCTCGGCCACCGGGACCGCGGACTTCAGTTCGATGTCCAGGGAGAAGTTCCGTTCCACGCGGCTGTTGCAGGTCCAGAACGACGCGCCGGCGTCGTCGGTCCCGCCGTCCTCCAGGGGATAGAGGTAGCGGCCCACCCCCGTGTCGATCTCCAGCGGCTGGTAATAGACGAACCGCGTGCGGACCTCCGCCTGCGGCGGGATCCGCGCGATGCGGAACTCGAAGGTGTAGAAGGAGTTCTTCCGGGCGTGGCCGGCGTCGTTCCCCGCTTCCCGCTCCTCCTCGTAGATCCGCTGCGCCTCGTCGGCGGGGAGAACCTCCCCCTGCATCTCGACCTCCCCGGCCCACACGGTGAACTCCGAGAGGCTCGCCCCGCGGGGGACGGGGAAGGCGTACGTCGCCTCGACGTCGCGCGCGTTCGGGTTGAAGAACGTCTGCTGCACCTCCGTCATCGCGAATCCGTTGTCGATCACCACGCGGACGTCGTGGTCGCGGATCATCAGGGGCTGGTCCGCGGCCCCAGCGGGCGTGAGCATCCCCGTCGCATGCGCCCCCGGCGCGAACGCGACCAGCGCCGCCAGCGTCAGGATCCATCCTTTCCAGGTCTTCCCGTTCATGGCTCCCCCTTCCGTTCCCGGTCCCGCGCGACGCGCGCGGCGACTCTGGCGTAATGTTATCATTAACTAACTTAATGTCAAGCGAAAAGGGCCGGGAGGCTCCGGCCGTCCTGACGTCTAGCGGCCGATCCCCCAGGAGGAGGACGAGCCGCCGGTGGAGTACCCGCCCTCCACGCCGTTCGGACCGAAGAACGTCGTCCCGCCGCGGCTCTCGGTGGAGGTGTAGTAGCACCCGCCGGAGGCCGTCAGCAGGGCGGCCAGGAGCGCCAGCCGAAGGGCGCGCGCGGAGGGTTGAGCAAGGATCTTCTTCATCCCCGGCATCCTATCACACGCGCGGTACACTCCACGCCCCGATGGCGGCGTGCGGGCATGAAGCCCGCCTCTACCTCATTGGGCTGGTTCCGTCGCCCGCGCCCGGTTCCTCCGGCGCGACCTCGATGTCGTGCGTGCCGCTGCGCCACGCGCCGCCGCTGCGCCAGGTGAAGGTCAGCAGGTACTGCACCCGCTGGCCGTCGCTGCGCACCAGCCACCGCTCGGTCCAGCGGCGCGCGGAGCGTGCCTCGCCGACGTCGGCGTCCTGCGGCGGATCGACAATCCAGGTCATGGCCAGGTGCGGTTCGAACCGCCCCGATGCGGCCTCCTGGTCCGTGACCTGCGCCAGGGCGCGGTTGAACAGCGCCTGGTTCGTCAGCGTGTACCCCGGCGCGCGGCTCCCCCATACGCCGGTGGTGCCCGTCCCCGGCCCGCGGCCGAACCACTCGACGCACCCGGCGGACAGGAGGGGGAGGATCAGGACGGTTGCGGCGATCCGGCGCATGGGGGGATTGTA
>JACQRN010000041.1 GCA_016206515.1 Planctomycetota bacterium
AGACGGGGAAGCCCGCCCGCCGCGAGACGAACACGATACCCAACTGGGCGGGATCCTGCTGGTACTACCTGCGCTTTCTCGACCCCCGCAACGCCCGTGCGGCATGGGATCCATCGAAGGAGAAATACTGGATGCCGGTCGACCTGTACGTTGGCGGCTCCGAGCACGCGGTCCTTCATCTCTTGTACGCAAGATTTTGGCATAAGGTTTTATTCGATCTCGGGTTTGTCTCAACGAAGGAACCGTTCAAGAGGTTGTTCCATCAGGGGATGATCCTCGGCGAGAACGGCGAGAAGATGAGCAAGTCGCGCGGGAACGTCATCAGCGTCGACACGGTGCTCTCCGAGCACGGCGCGGACGTGCTGCGCCTGTTCGAGATGTTCCTGGGTCCGGTCGAGGTCGTGAAGCCGTGGAACACGCGCGGGATCGAGGGGGTCCGCCGCTTCGTCAACAAGGTCTGGCGGCTTCTCGTGGATACCCGGACGGACGAGACTCGCACGCTCGCTACGGTGCCCCTCCCGCCCGACCTCGACCGTCTTCTGCATCAAACGATCCGGAAGGTCACGGAGGGCATCGAGGGAATGCGGTTCAATACGGGGATCGCGCAGATGATGACGTTCGTCAACCGGCTCGGGCAGGAGGAGAGGCCGCCGCGCGCGGCGGTCGAGACGCTCGCGCTCCTGCTCGCCCCGATCGCCCCGCATCTGGGCGAGGAGATGTGGGAGAGGCTCGGGCATGAGGGTGGCGTCATGTGCGCGCCGTGGCCCTCCTTCGATCCCGCGCGCGCGCGGGAGGAGGGGGTCGAGGTCGTCGTGCAGGTGAACGGAAAGGTGCGCGACCAGATGGAGGTCCCCCTCGGGACCTCGCGCGAGGAGCTGGAGGCGCGCTCGCGTGGGCTTCCCAAGGTCCAGGCGTACCTCGCCGCCGGGCGCGTGGCCAAGGTCGTCGTCGTCCCGGACCGGCTGGTGAACTTCGTTGTCGCGGGGTGGGGCGCATGACGAAGTCGGACGCGAGCCGCACGGCGGCGAGCCGGGACGCCTCGGTCGACCGCTCGATCGGGATGCGGCAGCTCGACGCCTTCTGCGAGGTCGTGCGGCGAGGGTCGTTCTCGGGGGCGGCGCGCCGCCTGCGCCTGTCCCAGCCGACCGTGAGCGCCCATGTGGCGGAGCTCGAGCGGCTTTTTTCGGTGCGTCTGATCGATCGCCTCGGGCGCGAGGCGCGTCCGACCGCGGCGGGCCGGGTCCTGTTCGATTACGGCGTCCAGATCCTCGACCTGCGCGCGCGTGCGGCCCAGGCGGTGCGCGCCTCCGTCGGGGCGCTTGCGGGGACCCTGCGGATCGGGGCGAGCACGGTCCCGGCGGCGTACCTCCTGCCGGCGCGGATCAAGGCGTTCCGGGACCTGCACCCCCAGGTGCGGGTGGACCTGGTGGCCGCCGACAGCCGCGTCATCCTGGAGAAGGTGCTGAAGGGGGAGGTGGAGCTCGGCTACGTCGGGTCGCCGCCGCGCCGGACCGACCTCGCCTCGAAGCCGTTCGCGGAGGACCGCCTGGTGCTCGCGGTGGGGCCGGGGCATGCCTGGGCGCGCCGCCGCTCCCCGGTGAAGCCGGAGGACCTCGCGCGCGAGCCGTTCGTCTCGCGCGAGGAGGGGTCCGGCACGCGCATCGCCTTCGAACGGGCCCTGCAGGATCTGCGGCCGGGGCTGCGCCTTCGGGAGGTCGCGCGCCTCGGATCGACCGCGGCGGTGCTCGAGGCGGTGCGGAGGAATCTCGGCGTCGCGGTCCTGTCGGACCTGGCGGTCGGCCGGACGCTGCGGGTGGTGCCGGTCCAGGGGCTTTCGATCCGGCGCACGTTCCACGAGGCGTGGAACCGACGGACGACGCTGTCGCCTCTTGCGCTGGCGTTCCATCGCTTCACGGGGCGGGAGGTAGGGCGGACTTGATGTCCGCCCGGGTGTGCCGGGCGCGGATCCACCGCGCCCTACCGTAGGTCAGGGGAGGGGTGAAAACAGGAGACGGGAGACAGGAGTTGGAAGAGGCCGTGGGACTGGAGGGTGATATGAGGTCGATCGTTCTGTTGTCGGGTGGGTTGGATTCTACGGTGAACCTGAAGATGGCTCTAAAGGAGGGGGAGGTGGTCCTCGCGATCACCTGCGACTTCGGCCAGCGGGCGGGGTGGGCGGAGATCGAGGCCTCCAAGCGGATCTGTGAGGCGCTGCAGGTCAAGCATCAGGTGGTCAACCTGGAGTGGCTCTCCGACATCACGGAGTCGGCGCTCGTGAGCGACCAGCGTCCCCTGCCGCGCATCAAGATGGAGCATCTCGACCAGGCCGAGCGGACCGCTGCGAGTGCCAAGGCGGTCTGGGTCCCGAACCGCAACGCGGTGTTCGTCGCGGTCGCGGCCGCCTTCGCCGAGTCGAAGGGGGCGGACATGGTGATCGCCGGGTTCAACCGCGAGGAGGCGGCGAACTTCCCGGACAACTCCGCGGAGTTCGTCGAGGCGTGCAACCGGCTGCACCAGTATTCGACGATGTCGCGTCCGGGGCTCCACTCCTTCACGATCGACATGACCAAGAAGGACGTCGTGCGGCTCGGCATGGAGCTCGAGGCGCCGATCGACCTCTGCTGGTCGTGCTACGACGGCGGCGACGGGCCGTGCTGGGCGTGCGAGTCGTGCCAGCGCTTCCGCCGGGCGCTGACCGAGGCGGGGCAGTGGGAGTGGTACGAGCGGAAATCCGGGACGGGGGGGGCGCAGGAGGCGGCGTCCGCCGGCGTCGAGAAGGAGGACGAGGAGTAGGGGCGCGGCGGCATGACCCTTCACCTGTCCGAGTTGTTCGCGGGGCTCCAGGGGGAGGGGCCCACCGCGCGGACGGCGCAGGTCTTCGTCCGTTTCGGGGGGTGCCCGCACCGCTGCGCCTACTGCGATACGCCCGAGGCGCTCGTCCCGCCGCCGGTCGTGCACGTCCGTCCCGGGGGGGAGCCGGACCGGCGGACCCACCGCACGTACGCGAACCCGCGTCCCCTGTCCTGGGTCGTCTCCCAGGTCCTCTCCCTGGCGGAGGCGACCGACCCGCCGATCTGCTGGGCGTCGCTGACCGGCGGGGAGCCGCTCGCGCAGGCGGAGGCATGCGGGGCGCTCTCCGAGGCGCTGCGTCCGGAGGGGTTCCACATCCATCTCGAGACCGCCGGGACGCTCCCCGGCGCCATGCGGCGCGTCCGCGCGGGGGTCGACGTCGTGGCGATGGACCTGAAGTTCCCGTCGGCGACGGGGGAGGCTCCGATGTGGGATCTGCATCGCGCGTTTCTGCGCGAGGCGCAGGGGTGCCGGCGCATCGTGAAGGCGGTCGTCGTGTCGGGGACGCCGCTCGCGGAATGGAAGGAGGCGCTCTCGCTCCTCGCCGGCCTGGGGGACGGCGTGGAACTGGTGATCCAGCCGGTCACCCCCTCGCCGGGCGCCGGCGCTCCCCCGACGGCGGAGGAGCTCGGGGCGTGGCAGGCGCTCGCGCGGCGGACCGTTCCGCGCGTGACGGTATCGGCGCAGAGGCACCGGATGGGCGAGTGGCCTGCTCTCATGCCCCGCGCGCGCGCCGAGGCAGCGGTGTCCCAGTGACCCTCCCGATCGAGATGAAGGAGCGCGTCGGGCGCGGATCGTTCGGGACCGTCTACCGGGCCCTCTGGGAGGGGCGCGAGGTCGCCGTCAAGGAGTTGCACCCGTGGGTGCGGCAGGACGCGGGGCGCCTCGATGCGTTGCGCCAGGAGGTGGATCTGCTGCGCTCCCTCGATCACGAGCGGGTCGTCCGCGTGCTCGCGTACGACGGGGAAAACGGCCGGGTCGTGATGGAGTTCGTCCGCGGGAAGACCTTCCGCGCCCTCCTGGACGATCCGGGCTCGAGGCTGTCGGCGCTGCTCGCCTCCCTGCAGGACGTCGCGCAGGGGTTGATGTTCCTCCACTCGCGGCGGCTGGTGCACAAGGACGTCAAGCCGGAGAATATCTTCGTGTCCGAGTCGGGCGGGGCGAAGCTCGGCGATTTCGGATTCGCCCAGCGCACGGGCGGCCTGGGGGGGTGGCTGCGTCGCCTCGCCGGACGCCAGCGGATCCAGGGAACGGTCGCGTACATGGCGCCGGAGATCCTGAAGGGAGGGAGTCCTTCGGGGAAATCGGACGCCTTCTCCCTCGGCGTGGTGATCTACGAGGCGGCCGCGCTTCGGCGCCCGTTCCGCTCGTCGTCGGAGCAGATTTCGAAGGTGGAGGGGGGGGCCGAGGTGTCGCGGGGAGCGGGGGAGGTGGTCCGGAAGATCCTCAAGCACGATCCCGAGCCGCCGTCCCGCGCGAGGCCCGGTGTCCCGCGCGAGATCGACGCGGTCGCCCTCGGCCTCCTGGCGAAGGACCCTTCGGAGAGGCTCGAGGTCACCCACGCCTTCATGGCGCTGCGGACCGCCGTGGCGAAGATCCAGGCCCGGCGGAGCGAGGCCTGACATGGCGCGACAGGATCGTCTGGCGGTGGATGGAGGGGATCCCGTGCGGCCCCCGGAGCGGCGCATCGTGTTCCACCGCCCGTGGGTCGGCGTCGAGGAGGAGGCGCGCTGCACCGGGGCGTTGCGCGCGCTCCGGCTGGTCGGAAACGGTCCCGAGGGGAAGCGGTTCCAGGAGAGGTTGCGCGCGCTCCTCGGGGGATGGCATGTCTTCTTCACCCCGTCCTGCACGGCCGCCTTCGAGATGGCGCTGATGGGGCTCGACCTGCCGCCGGGCGCGGAGGTGGTCTGCCCGGCGTTCACGTACCCGTCGATGACGAACGCGATCGTCAACGCGGGGCTGACGCTGCGGATGATCGACGTCGATCCCGGGACGTTCATGATCGACCCGACGCTCCTCCCGGCGGCGTGCAACGCTCGCACGAGGGCGGTGGTGGTCGTCCATTACGCCGGGATGGGCGCGCGGATGGACGAGGTCAACGCCTTCGCGCGCGTCCGCGGGCTGGTCGTGATCGAGGACGCGGCGCAGGGGATCGGGGCCGCCTACCGGGGACGGCCGCTCGGCACGCTCGGGGACTTGGGGTGCATCTCCTTCCATGCGACGAAGAACCTGACGACCGGGGAGGGGGGGGCGCTCTGCGTCCCGATCGAGCATCTCGCGCGCCGCTTCGAGATCCTCCACGAGAAGGGGACCGACCGCGCCGCGTTCCTGCGCGGGGAGGTCGACAAGTACACATGGGTCGACCGGGGGGGGTCGTTCGTGCAATCCGACCTCCTGGCGGCGCTCGGCCTCGCGCAGATGGACCGCCTGGGCGAGATCAACCGGCGCCGGCAGGGGGTCGCGCGGCGCTACCTCGATTCCCTGCGCGACCTGGAGGCGCCGGGCGCGTTCGCCCTTCCGCGCGTCCCGGAGGGGACCACGGAGCCGAACTGGCACATCTTCGCGTTGCGCGTGGATACGGCCCGCCGCGACCGGTTCGTGAAGGCGCTCAAGGCGGAGGGGATCGACGCGTCGACCCACTACGAGCCGTTGCACCTCTCCCCGTTCGCCCGCTCGCGCCTCGGGACGGGCCCCGGGCTCCTGCCGGTCACCGAGGAGATCTGCGGGACCCTCGTGCGGCTCCCGATCTGGCCGCAGATGACCGACGAGGATGCGCTGGACGTCGTGCGCGCGGTGCGGAAGGTGCATGTCGGCTTGGCATGACGGGGTTTCGCCGCCGGGGCAGGACGCCGGTCTTGTCGAGGCGGCCGTGTCGGCGTCCGGCGAGGCGTTGCCCGGAGGCCGCTCCCGCGGCGGGACGCGCAAGGTCGTCGTGGCGGGGCGCGCCGTCGTGGTGCGCCGCCTGCGCCGGGGCGGGGCGCTGCGCGCCTTCCTGCCGGACCTGTTCCTCGACGGGGGGCGCGGGGAGAGGGAGCGCTCCGTGACCGCGCGGGCACTCGCCGCGGGGATCCCGGTCGTCGAGGTCCTGGGGGTGCGGACGCGGCGGCGCTGGGGGACGCTCGGATTGCTCCATGAAATCCACGTGGTCACCCCCCATGTCGAGGCGCCGGACGTCCTGGCGCACCTGCTCGGGGGGGGAGGCGCGGCGCCGGAACTCTGCCGCTCCGCCGCGCGCGCCGTCGCCTCGCTCGCCCGCGCGGGGATCCTCCACCGCGACCTCCAGGCCGGGAACCTCCTGTGGCGGGAGGCCGCCGGGGCGTGCCTCGTCCTGGATCTCGACCGCGCGCGGGAGGGGGTCGCGCCCGGGGCCGCCGCGCGCGAGATGGCCCTGCGCCTGGGCCGCTCGATCGCGAAGTGGGGGCTCGCCCGGCGCGCGGTCTCCCGCGCCGCGCGGATGCGGTTCCTGCGGGTTCTCTCGCGCGAGGGAGGGCTCCCGTGGGAGGATGTCCGTGCGTGGATGCGGCTGCGGCCGGGGGGGGGACGTCGATGGGCGTGAGGCATCCGTGGGCGTCGGACCTGTCGGGGACGACGCTGGCGGTCCTGGGGGACCCGATCGCGGACGTCTACATCCTGGGGCGTCCCACGCACGTCTCCCGCGAGGCGCCGGTTCTCGTCATCGATTTCGAATCGGAGCAGCTCCTCCCCGGGGGCGCCGCGAACACGGCGAACAACCTGCTCTCCCTCGGGGCGAAGGTCGTCTTCGCGGGCGCCTGCGGGGAGGACGAGAGGGGCGAGCGACTGCGCGACCTCCTGCGCAAGGCGGGCGCGGATGTCGAGGCGCTCCTGGGCGCGCCGCCGATGCGGACCGTCGCGAAAATGCGCGTACTGGCCGGGGACGCCCACCGCACGAAGCAGCACATCGTGAAGGTGAACTACGCGCCCGGAGGGGCGCCCGCAGGCGGGCACTGGGAGGAGATGCGCCGCCACCTCGACGGGCGCCGCGGCGCCCTGCGCGGGGTGGTCCTCTCCGACTACGGGTACGGCTCGATCGGACCGTCCTTGATCTCCTGGGCGAAATCGCTCCCCGGGATCCCCGTCGTGGCGGACTCGCGGCACCGCCTCGACGCGTTCTCGGGGATCACCGCGGTCACCCCGAACGAGGAGGAGGCGGGTTCTCTCCTGGGCCGGTCGATCTCCGGGAACGAGGAGGCTTCACGCGCCGCGCGCGACATCCTGGAACGCCTCGGGACGAAGATGGTGCTCCTGACCCGCGGGAACGCCGGGATGGTCCTGGCCGAGCGCTCGGGGCGGACGACCGTGATCCCGGCCGCGGGGCCCTCGACCGTCACCGACGTCAGCGGCGCCGGCGACACGGTGACCGCCGTCTTCACGCTGGCGCTCTCCTGCGGGGCGGACCCGGTGGAAGCCGCGCGCCTCTCGAACGAGGCGGCGGGGGTGGTGGTCCTCAAGCCCGGTGTCGCCACCTTGACGCGAGCGGAGTGGGGCGCGGTGGCGGGGTTCGTCCCGTGAGGCCGTCCCGCTCCGGGGCCGAGAAGACCGTTCCGGACTACCGCGACCTGGCGCGGCCGGTCGCAGACGCCCGCGCGCGCGGGAAGCGGATTGTGATCACCAACGGCGGCTTCGACCTCCTGCACGTGGGGCACCTGCGCTCCCTCGAGGCGGCCGCGGAGGAGGGGGATCTCCTGATCGTCGCGGTCAATTCGGACGCCTCCGTCCGCCGCGCAAAGGGGCCGCGCCGCCCGGTGGTCCCTCTCGCCGAGCGGATGGAACTCCTTGCCGCGCTCTCCTGCGTCGACTACGTGACCTCCTTCGACGAGCCGACCGCTGGCGTTGTCCTGCGCCTGCTGCGTCCGCACGTCCACGCCAAGGGAACCGATTACTCCGTCGAGAACGACCCCGAACGCCAGACCGTCGCAGAGATCGGCGCGGTGACCGTCATCACCGGCGACCCGAAGAACCATTCGGTGACCGACTTGATCGAGAGGGTGAGGAAGTGAGAGAAGAGGACGGAAGTCAGGAGACAGGAGACAGGAGTCAGGAGTCAGGAGG
>JACQRN010000042.1 GCA_016206515.1 Planctomycetota bacterium
AGGATAGGTTGTCGGAATACTTCCAGGACAGGTTCAGGTCGAACTCACTCCCGAGATCGTCCTCGTCGGTGTTCGTGCCGAAATTCTTGCTGTTGTTGGCGCCCAGGATCTGGTCCTCGTTCAGCGTGAACCAGTGCCACGACCCGTCGAGCTTCCACTCGCCGGGGAGCTCCAGGCCCAGGTCGCCCAGGACCTTGCCCACATTGAACCCCCCCATGATGCGGAACACCTCGTAGTTGGCCGACAGACCGTACCCGTAGTCGTTCTCCTCGACGACCATCGACAGGTCGTTATCGCCGTAGTTGACGTACGTCTCCTCCTCGTCGTCCGTCGCCGAGCTGTCGCCGCTGTAGAGGCCGATCTGCCCCTCGACATAGATCCCGAGCTCCTCCATGCCGCCCGTCAGGTCGTACCGGCCGCCGATGTACCACGCGTTGGCGGACAGGTCCTCTTCGGTGCCGGCGGCCGACGTCACATCCGTGTTGAAGTCGCCAGCCTGGACATCGAACTCGCCGTAGAGAGACAGCTCGGGGAGCACGTACACCTGCGCGCCCGCGCCCCACGACCAGAAGTCCATCCCTCGACCGTCCGCCCCGTCGCCCGCCTCCTCCGTGAGCTCGCTCAACCCGAGCGGCCCGCCGGAGTTGATCTTGCGGCGGATGTTGCGCAGGTGCCCGATGACCGTCGTCGGCTTGTCCGTCAGGCCGAGCTCGGGGTTCACCGTCACGTGCAGCGCGTACATGTCGTGGTCGGTGTGGGACATGATCCCCTCTTCGAGCTTCGCGATGAACAGGTCGGCCGACCAGTTCTGGTCCTCCTGGTTCCACGTCCACTTGTAGGCGAACGCCTCGCGGTTCACGTCGAGGTCGTCCGTCTCCCCGATATCCGCCACGCCGCCCGTGCCCGCGCTCGAGGACCACGCCTGATCCAGCACACCGCCGTTGCGGATGACGAACCGGCCGCCGAGCTCCGAGGAGTTCATCAGGAACTCGTTCTTGCCGTCGCGCGACAGGCCGTACACCAGGTCCTGCTGCCCGATCCGCCACGAGAGCTGCTCGTAGAAGAAGTCCTTCACGTCGATGTACGCCTGCTCGACGTGGAGGTTGAACTCGACCTGCTCGTTGAGGTCGCGATCCGAGTCGACGCCACGGTAGCCGCCGTCCGCGTCCGCGCCCGTCACGTGCGTCCCCTCGAGCTGGACGCTCGCCGAGACGTTCTCCGTCAGGGCGAAGTACGCCGACAGCGTCACCTCGATGTTCGTGAACGAGTTCTCGTCGTCCACGTTCCCGACCGTGTCGTTCGCGGCCTTGGCGCCCCGCGGGGTTCCCAGGCTGCCCGTCGTGACACGGCGGTCGTCACTGAAATCGACCTGGTTGTTGCGGTACACCGAGTCGATCTGGATCTCTCCCGACAGCACAAACGACTCATGCCGGTTCTCCATCGGGAGATCGGCACCGGCCACGCCCCAGCCCAAGGCCAGGAGCATCGCCGCGTACATCCATCCGGACTTCCTCATGCGCTTCCTCCTTTTCAAACCGCCCATTCCGACCTCTTTCGTCCGTTTCGCGAATCTATGTCGTCGGCCTGTCCCGGACGCTGCATCCCTCTCCGGAACCGGCCCCATGCATCCCGTCTCTCTTCCGGGGTCCTCGCCTCCCCCCAGGCGCATCCACACCCCCCCCTCCCTCGCACCTCCCTTCATGTCAAGCGCGGCTTCAACGATCCTCGAATACCCTCCGAATCATCCTAAAGTTCTCAAAGACCTACGTTTGCAACGACGGCTCCCAGAAAATCCGCGGTATTCTAGTCAACGATCCCCCTCTGTCAAGCGAACAGGGCTCTTTTTTATTCCCCCTGCCGCCGGACGGGGACCGCCGTCCGATACTGCGTTTTGGAGTTATCGGCCGGGGCCGACGTCTACTTGAGGAAACGTCCGGAAAACCGACGTAGATCCTCCTCCAGGGTGATCTTGAAGGCGGCGGGATCCCCCTCCACGGCGGCGACCGGACGCCCGAGCCTCTCGACCGCCTGGGCGCAGTCGGTCGGTGCGACCCCGTCCGTCGGCCAGGCATCCAGCGCCTCGCGCAGGAGCCCGGCGGCGAACACCTGGGGGGTCCCCACGGAATGGATCCCCTCCCGGGGGACCGTGCGCACGACTCGGCCGGACCGGACTTCCTTGAGAGTGTCGGCGACTGGCAGAACAGGGACCGCCGCCCCGTCCCGCGCAGCCGCGCTCCGCAGGCGCGCGACCAGGTCGCCACCGAGTCCTGGCCGCGCGGCATCGTGGACCGCGACGTACGGGACATCCGCGGGGACCTCCGCAAGCCCCGCGCGGACCGAGTCTACCCGCCGGGCGCCCCCGACGACGATCCGCACCGGACAGGGAAGCCGGAGGAACCGGTCCCAGCGCGCCTCGAATCCGTCGCGCCGGTCCCGCGCCACCACGAGGACGGCGAGGCGGATCCCCTCCTGACGCGCGAGGATCTCCAGACTGTAGGAGAACAAGGGCCGCCCCGCGACGTCGCGGAACGGCTTCGGCACCGCGCCGCCGAGCGGGGTGCCCGCGAGCCGGACGCCGGCACCCGCCGCGACGACCACCGCCGTGAACGGGGGGAGGACCTCGACGGCGGGACTTCGCTCATTCCTCATTCCACATTCCTCATTCCTTCTTCTCTACCACCTCCGGGTGCGCATCGAGCCACCCGACGAACGCCTCGACCATGCGCGCGTCCCACTGGGTCCCGGCCCCCTCGCGAAGGCGGCGGACCGCCTCCGCGCGCTCGAGGCGCTTGCGGTACGGCCGATCCGAGGTCATCGCGTCGAACGCGTCGACGAGCGCGACGATCCGCGCGCCGACCGACATCCGCTCGCCGGTCAGGCCGTCCGGATACCCTTTCCCGTCGATCCGCTCCTGGTGGTGGCGGATGATGTCCAGGATCGGGGCGAGGCTCTTGAGCGACTTGCAGATGTGCTCGCCGATCGCCGAGTGCGTCTTCATCTGCTCGTATTCGTCTGGAGTCAAGGGCCCGGGCTTGTTCAGGATCGAGTCGCGGATCCCGATCTTCCCGACGTCGTGGAGGACCGCCCCCTGTTCGATCCACTGAAGATCCGTCTCGGACAGCCCGAGCGCGCCTCCGAGGGCGACGGCGTACCCGGCGACGCGCTCCGTGTGGCCCTCGGTGTAGGCGTCGCGCGCCTCGATCGCGCGGGCGAGCGAGTAGATCACGTTGCGCGAGTCCTCCAGGCGGTCCGTCAGCGACCGGATCCGGCAGAGGTTCCGGACGCGAACCAGCAGCTCCAGGCGGTCGAACGGCTTGTTGAGGTAGTCGTCGGCGCCGGCCTCGAGCCCCTTCAGCCGGCTCTCCCGTTCGCGCTGGGCCGTCAGGAGGACGACCGGGACCAGGCGCGTCTCCTCCATCCGTTTGAGGCGGCGGCAGACCTCGAACCCGTCCATGCCCGGCATCATCACATCGAGCAACACCAGGTCCGGGACCGCCTGCGCCACCGCCGCGAGCGCGGCCTCCCCGTGGGCGGCCTGCCGCACGGTGTGCCCCTCCTGGGTCAGGAGCCGATCCAACAGCAGCCGGATCTCGGGGGTGTCGTCGACGACCAGGATGCCGGCCATGCCAACGGGATTCTATCGCCTGCTGGCGCCGCGGCGCTCGCGCGGCGGCGCTCGCGCGGCGGTTGACAATCCCCTTCCCCAGCCGCGAGAATCCGCGCCCCCTATGATCCCGCGCGCGATCCAGGAGACCGAGGCGCCGTTCCTACGCAAGAAGGTGCCGGAGTTCCGCGTCGGCGACACGGTCGACGTCCACGTCCGGATCGAGGAGATCAAGGCGAAGGGGGAGAAGAAGCAGAGGATCCAGATCTTCAGCGGCGACGTCATCGCCCGGAAGCACGGCGGGGTGCGCGAGACGTTCACGGTCCGCCGGATCGTCCAGGGGGAGGGGGTCGAGAGGATCTTTCCCCTCCACTCCCCCGTGATCGACAAGATCGACGTCCGCAAGCGTGGCAAGGTCCGCCGCGCGAAGCTGTTCTACCTGCGCGAGCTGACGGGACGCGCCGGCAAGTTGAAGGAACGGCGCGGCGCGAGGACCGGGGCGGAGACACCCGTGGCCGCGCCCGAGGCCGTCCCCGCCGCGCCGGAGGGTTCGCCGGAGGGCGCGACGCCTCCCACGAAGGGCGCGCCCAAGACCGAGAAGGTCGCGACGTAGTTGTCCCTCCACGGCCGCGCCGTCACCGGCAGGGCCGGGGAGGACGCGGCCG
>JACQRN010000060.1 GCA_016206515.1 Planctomycetota bacterium
CCCCCAGGACGAGCGCCGCATCCCCCTCCCCCACGCGCGCCCGCCAGAGGCCGTGAACGCGCGTCCGACCGGTCGCGTCCGTGTTCGACGCGCGCCAGGGTCCGCCCGAGGACACCGCTGCCAGCAGGTTCGCCGCCCCGATCGCGCGCGCCTCGCCGTCGGCGTCGCCTACGGCGGCCGCATGCTCCTTGAAAGGGATCGTCACGTTGAGCCCCGCGAAACCGGCCTCCGCGGCCCACGACAGGTCCCACCGGTCCTGCGAGACGGGCAGGTACAACCCCGCCCCCCGCGCGCGAAGCCAGGCGTTGTGCATCGCGGGGGAGGCGGAGGAGGAGACGTCGCGCCCCGTCACGCCGTATAGCGCGCGCGGGGGCTCGGGGGACGGCGGGCCGAAGTCCGCGAGGAACCGGTCGAGCGTCGGCTGGCCCGGCGCGGTCCGCGACCCCTCGTCGAGCGCCACGTAGGCCCACCGCCCGCCGAGGGAGAGGGACAGGACGCGGCTGGCGACCCCGGTCGAGGGCCCGGCACCGAAGAGGATCCAGTCGCATCCGAGCGCATCCGCCGGATTCAGGGCGATCCACTCCCGAAGGGTGCGCAGGGATTCCGCGTCGTCCCCGCGCACGACCCACTTGACCGCCACCGGAGGGACGAGGCGCGAGCGGACCACGGAGGTCCACCGCGCGAGCCCCTCGACGACGCGCGAGGGCCCCTCCACTTCGTGCCGAGAGAGGATCGTCGGGACGCGGGCGAGCGAAGTCGGGACGCGGGAGTCCGCCTCCAGATCGATCCAGCGCGCCCCATGCCCGGCCGCCGCCGCCAGAAGTTCCAGCCGTTCCTCCTCGGGCCCTTCGAACGCACCCCCCTCCCGGACCGGGCGGCACGTCGCCACAACAGGGAGCGGGCCGTCCCAACGCGCCGGGATCGAGCGGGCACGCCCCAGGTCCAGGCGGACCTCGAGCGCCACGATGCCGGGGCGCCGGGAGACCGCCTCCACGCGCCGCGGATCCCACGAGCGCAACGGAACGCTGACGCAGAGGCCGAACGGGAGACGCACCGTCCCCCATTGTCAGGACCTTCCCGAGCGCCTACAACTGCGCGCGTGACGAGCGCGAAGATCAAACCCCTGGAGGAGAACCTCCGGACCGTGATCCGGGGGAAGGAGGGCCCGATCCGGCTGCTGCTCACGGGGCTCCTGGCGCGCGGGCACGTCCTCGTCGAGGACCTTCCGGGGATGGGGAAGACGACCCTGGCGAAGGCGCTCGCCCTGTCGATCGACTGCGAGTTCCGGAGGATCCAGTTCACGCCGGACCTCCTTCCCGGCGACGTACTGGGAGTTTCGATCTTTCATCCGGAGCGCCATGCCTTCGAGTTCCGCCCCGGGCCGGTGTTCACGAACGTCCTCCTGGCGGACGAGATCAACCGGACGAACCCGCGCACCCAGTCGTGCCTCCTGGAGGCGATGAACGAGTCGCAGGCGACCGTCGACGGCACCACCCGGCCGCTCCCGGCCCCCTTCTTCGTGATCGCCACGCAGAACCCGGTCGAGCGGGCGGGGACCTATCCGCTCCCCGACTCGCAACTCGACCGGTTCCTCCTCTCGTTCGAGATGGGGTACCCGGACCGGGAGATGACGAAGGCGCTCCTGAAAGACCAGGCGCACGGGCACCCGCTCGACCGGACCCGGCCGGCGCTCACCGGGCCGGAGCTCCTGGCGCTCCAGGGGGAGGCGCGCGCCGTGGCGCTCGGCGACGCGGTCGTCGAGTACGCGATCCGCCTCGCGGAGGCGAGCCGCAAGCACCCCGCCGTCGCGATCGGGGCCTCCCCGCGCGGGGCGCTGCACCTGACGCGCGCCGCGCAGGCGCACGCGTTCCTCCTCGGCCGCGCCCACACGATCCCCGACGACGTCAAGGCGGTCGCCTCCGCGGTGCTCGCGCACCGGATGATCCTGCGCGACCGGGGGGCGACGGGGCAGGCGCGGGAGGCGGTGGAGGACCTGTTGAGGGAAACGGAGATTCCGATCTAGAACGATGAAGACAGGAGTCAAGAGACAGGAGTCGGGAGACAGGAGGTGGATCCTCCATCGTTCGCCTCTCCTCCTGTCTTCTGTCTCCTGTCTCCTGACTCCTTCTTCCCGTCCCACTCACGGTGATCGGCCATGATCCGCCTCCTCCGCTCCCTCCCCCGCCCGACGCCTTTTGGCATCCTCTGGTCCACGACGCTCCTGATCCCCGCGTCCCTGTTCGTCCGGTTCCAGCTCCAGGTCCCCGGGCTCGTCTTCTCGATCCTGCTGTCGTTCCTCCTGGCCGGGTGGGCCGGGAACCTCCTGAACCTCGCGGGGGCGCGGCTCGAACGCACCGCGCCCCGCCGCGTCGGCGCCGGGCGGGCGTTCTCCGTCCGCTGGCGGCTCTCGAACACCTCGCGCGCGTTTCCCGCGGAGGGGGTCGAGATCTCGGTCCATCCGGGCCGCGTCCTGCGCGTCACCTGCGTCCCTTCGGGGGGGCACGCGGAGTGGAACACCCCCCTGCGCCTCACCCGCCGCGGGGTCCGCGACCTCCCGCCGGCGTCGATCTCCAGCGCGGCGCCCCTGGGGCTGTTCCGCCGCTCCCTGGAGCGGCCGGCCCCGTGCCGCGTCGTCGTCACGCCGCGCTACGGCCGGTTCCGGACGCCCGTGCTCGACGGGATCCTGCGCGAGGCCGAGTCGCTCCGCTCGGAGGCGGGGATCGCCGACGCGGACGGCACGATGCTGCGCCACTACCACCCCGGCGACCCCGCGCGCTGGATCCACTGGCGCAGCACCGCGCACCGCGGGACGCTCACGGTCCTCCCTCCGGAACGGACCGTGCTCGAACCGCTCACGGTCGAACTGGACCTGGGGGCCGGGGACCTCCCCGCGGGGCGCTCGCGTTCCCTCTTCGAGCGCGCCGTCAGCGTGGCGGCGACGCTCCTGCGCGACGCGGACACGCGCGGACTCCCCTTGCGCCTGGCGTGGCACGGCGATCCCGCGCAGGGGGACGGCCCCGGCGCAGCGCCTCTCGGGGACCTCCTCGAGGCGCTCGCGACGGTCCGCCTCGCGCCCGGGAGCGCGAGCGCATCGGGCCCCGTCCCCCCGGGGGCGCTCCGGGTCACCTGCCGCGCGGACGGACCAGCCTCGCGCGTCCTGCGCGTCGGCGACGCCGGCTTCTTCCGCGCCTTCCGATATGAGCCGCGCGCCGACGGTTGAGTCGCCGCGCGACCGCCTCCCCCGCGCGGCGGCTCGGGGAGCGACGATCGCCGGGGCGTGCGCGGCGCTGGGGCCTTTGCACACCTCCTTCGAGGCGCCGCTCTTCCTGCTCGCCTCCACGCTGGTCTGGCTCGTGCCGCGCTGGCTCGGCCACGGGCACGCCTGGGGGCCGCGCACCACACGCCAACTCGCGCTGTTGGGCGTCTGCCTCGTCCCGCTCGACATGGCGGTCGGTTCGGGCGACCTCGTCCGTTCGCTCCTCCACCTCCTGGCGCTCCTGCAGATCTCGGTCCTCGGGACGCCCCTGCGGCAGGCCGAGTGCGTGCGCCTCGTGCTGCTGGGCGGGTCGCAGGTCGGCGCCGCATCGTGCCTCCGGATGGACCCCGGGCTTCCGGTCTGGATTCTCGCGTTCATCGTCCTCGCCGCGGCGGCGCTGCACCGCTCGACCGTCTCCGGCACCCTCCCGCGCGGGGCCGTGCCGCGGTTCCGGCGCCCGGCGGCGCTCGCGGCGGGGATCGTCCCGTGCGGGATCGTGCTGTTCCTCTGCCTCCCGCGGGTGGACCTCTCCGGCGGCGCGCAGGGGCCCGGCGCGAGCGCCCTGCCGTACAGCATCGGCCCGGCGGCCGCGGGCGGGGCGACGCGGACCGGATACACGGACACCGTGCGACTGGGGGACGAGGCGTCGATCCAGAAGGATCCGACGCTCGCCTTCTCGTGCCGGTTCATGCGGGAGGGCGCGCCCGCGGAACCCCGCGCCACCCCCCGCTGGCGCGTCCGGCAGATGGATTGGTTCGACGGGCACGCGTGGAGCGCGGCGCTCGGGGAGGCCCGGTACACCTTCGACAACCACGACCGGAAACTGGATCGCCGGGTCGACATCCACCCGGCATGGGTCCCGCCGGACCGGTGGCTCACCGCGCGGATGACCGCAGGGGTCGGCCACCCCCGCGGGGTCCCCGTGCACGGCGTCCCCTGCGCGGTGGGCGGCATTCGCTCCCTCTGGCGGCTCCACGCGGCACACCTCTCCTTCGACGGTCCCGCGCCGAGGGACTACACGGTGGAATCCGCCGAGATCCGGTGGGAAGCCCTGCGCGCGGCCGTCCGTCCCGCGGTCGTCGCCGACCTCGACCTCCAGATCCCCCCGATCCCGTCCGCCGGACGGATCCGCGATCTTGCCGCGCGCCTGTCGGCGGGGTCCCAGACGCCCGGAGAGACGATCGAACGCTGCCGCGCGCACTTCGAGGAGGGGTTCTCGTACACGCTCGACCTCGACTGGGATCCGGGCGACGACCCGGTCGGGCGGTTCCTCTTCGAGGAGCGGCGCGGGCACTGCGAGTACTTCGCCAGCGCGCTCGCGCTCCTCCTGCGAGGGGCCGGGATCCCCGCGCGGCTCGCCGTCGGGTACGCGGACGGGGAGAGGGACGACGCGACGTCGACCTACGTCGTGCGCCAATCCCACGCTCACGCCTGGGTCGAGGTCCCCGTCCACCCCCCGGGGGGCGACACGTCCGGCGGCTTGGCGTTCCTGCCGGTCGACGCAACGCCGTCCGCGGAGAGGCTCGCGCGGATGCCGTTGCCGTCGGGCCTCCCGTTCTGGTCGCGCGCACGGCTCGCGTTCGAGGACCGCTGGAACCGTTATGTCGTCGCCTACGACGAGAGGACGCGGCAGGAGACCGGCGCGTGGATGCGATCCCGCATCAAAGGGTTCCTCCCGGGCGGGATCGCCCGGATTCTGGCGGCTGGCTTCGCGGCGGCCCTCCTATGGCTCATACTTCGCCGCCTGTGCGGCGGAAAGCCCGCCGTATCCGCCGTACGGACGGCCTCCTGCGGGGCGTACAGGAAGGCGCTCCTCCTTCTGGCCCGTCGCGGCCACCGGCGCTCCGCTCATGAAACCCCCCGCGAGTACGCCGTAAGACTGCCGGCCCCCCTTGGCGCGGCTCGCGAACCCCTGCAGGTTCTCACGGGGTGCCATGAGGCGGTCGTCTATGCGGGAGAGCCAGCGCCCGCCCACGACGACCGCGCACGACAGGCGCTCGGGGAACTGCGCTCGGCGTTGAGATCATCCGGGAGGTAGGGCGGACTTCATGTCCGCCCATGCGTGCTGGGCGCGGATCAACCGCGCCCTACCGTTGCTCCCTATCCCTCCGCCCGCGTTCCCCGTCCACATGCCCCTCGTGCCCGTGCATCGACTCGCGAAGGTGGTTCCGGAGCCCCGTCAACTCCTCCAGTTCCTGCTCCGCGAAGTGGTGCTCGACGCGCGAGGTGGCCGCGGCGCCCGCCGTCCGGATCATCCCCTGCTGCGAGGCGCGCAGGCGTTCCTCATAGTCCTTGGGACGGCGGTCGAGCGAAGTCAGCTCCGCGTGCCCCTGTTCGGCGAACTCCCGGGCGGACTGGGCACGCGCGAGGGCTCCGGAGGTCCGCGCCAGGCGTCTGCGCGCGCGGGCGATCCTTTCCTCGACCTCCCGCAGATACCGGATCGGCTGCGGCTCGGGCTCCTGCACGATCCCGCGCAGCTCGCCGACCGCCTCCCCCATATGCCCCTGGTGTGCCAACATCGACGCCACGGCGAACCGGACGTCGACGTCGATCATCTTCCACCCGAGGTGCATCGCCTTCTCGCGCGCCTCCGGCCCGTCCTGCCCCGCGAGATGCTTCGCCATATGGCCGAGCACCTCCTGCATATGTTCGCGGATCTCTTCGAATGGATGCGAAGGATGCGCGGGAACCGGCCCGTCCGCGAACCCCTCCGCGGCAAGACGCTCGATCGCAGCCAGGTCCTCCTCCAGTGCCTCCTGCCAGCGGCCGTCCCGATCGTCCCGTTCCGGCGCCCCGTCCCCGGGACGCGCGCACGCTCCCCCCGCCGACACCACGAGCAGAAGCCCCGCAGCCATCCAGCCGTTCCGCATCGGTCCCCCTTTCCCGGCTCCCGATTTCGCGGGGCGCCGGACGTTAGCATACTGCGCCGATGTCGG
>JACQRN010000061.1 GCA_016206515.1 Planctomycetota bacterium
CTGCAGATCCGCCACGACGTAGACCGGGTCCTCGATGTACCCGAACGCCTCCCGGACCTTCGCGGCGACCTCGCGTTCCCACTCGCGCTCGATGGCGAGCTGGTTCGCCGCCCCGCCGAAGGGCCCCTCCGTCTCCTCGGCGGGATACGCATGCCCCGCGCTGTCCTGCACATGCACCTGCTCCGTCTTGAGCCCCGGCCAGCTCCCGGCGACGAAGCTACGGATCGCGCGGACGCTCTCGACCGGAAGCTTCTCGCCACGCCGCAGGGTCAGGAGAACCGACGCCTTCGCCTCCTGGTGCTGGGGCTTGAGGGGCGAGTCCCGCTCCGCGGTCAGCAGGACCTGCGCGTCGCGCACCCCCTCGATCGTCCGGATGCCGGAGGCGAGCTGCCTCTGCAGCAGCACCCGGTACCGCTCGTCGCGCTGCTTGGGCGTATCGAAGCTCATCCCGGAGTCCACCAGCTGCGCGAAGGCGTCCTTCCCCGTCGGCAGGGCCTCGGAGCGCGACGCGGCGATCCGCGCCCGGTCGAGGTCCCCCGAGCGGACGAGCACCTTCCCCTGCTCCAGACGCGTGGCGAAACCCGCCGCGCCCAGGGCGTCCAGGAGGTCCCCGGTCTGCGCGGGGTCGAGCTGGTTGAACACGATCGGCACGTACTCGGACCGGGCCGTCCACCCGAGCGTGAGCGCCAGGGACAGGACGATCACCCCGGCGCCGCCCCCCACGGCGACGCGCTCCCCCGAGGACATCTTCCCGAACCGCTCCGCGACCGTCTTCCACCACGCATTCAATCGATCCACGTTTTCCCCTCTCCCGGCGCCTCACGCCGGACGCGCCTGGCGGCGCTTCCCGCGTCCCCCGGCGGCATCACGTCCGGATCCGAAGCACCTCGTTGTAGGCGTCGACGAGCTTGTTGCGCACCTCGAGCATCAGATCGAAGGCGACCTTCGACTGGGCCACGGCCGAATACACCTCCGCCAGGTTGTCCGTCTTCCCGGCGGCCAGGGCGTCGGTCGCCGCCTCGGCGGCCTGAGACATCCGGTTCACCTCGTCCATCGAACTGATCAGGAACTCCTTGAACGATCCCGGCGTCCCCGGAAGCGGCCCCTGCGAGGCGCCGGTGGAGATCGCGGGGCGGGTCGGAACGATGGACATCGGATCGATCGGCATGGCGTCTCCTTACGCGAGGATGCGCAGGGCCCCCCGCATCATCGTCTTGGTCACCTCGAACGCCGTCAGGTTCGCCTCGTAGGCGCGCGAGGCGACGAGAAAGTCCACCTGCTCCAGGAGCGGGTTCACGTTCGATCTCCTCACATACCCCGCCTCGGGCCCCTCTCGCACCGCCAGGGGATGGTCGGGGTTGTACTCGAGCGGGAACGGGGCGGGATCCTCGGCGATCCGCGCCACGCGGACCCCCTGGGACTTCAGGCCGAACTCCGGCGCGCCGGGAACGAAGAACACCTGTTGGCGCCGGTACGGGACTGCGTTCCCCTGGCCGTCGACCCGAGCGGCCAGGACAGGGCTGCCGGCGACGTTCTCGGCGATGACCTGGATCCGTATCGACTGGGCCCGCATCGCGCTCGCCGAGATGTTCATGACGTCGAACATCACGGCCTCCCGCGGACCGCGGCCTCGAACTGGTCGAACTGGAACTTCAGGAGGTGCTGGGCATGCTCTGCCATCATGGCGTTGGACGCCATCTCCTTCTGCAGCCACTCCACCGACACGTCGTTCCCGTCATGGCGCAGGGACGACTGCCCGGCCCGGCCCGGCTGGCCTCGCAGGGAGCCGTCCACCTCCTGCAGGTGCCGGGTGCGGCCGAACCGGAAGGTGCGCGCGCCGATCCCCTCCCGCCGTTCGAGCGCCTCCGTCAGGCGCGAGGCGAACTCCCCCTCCGGAAGATCCTTCATCTGGTACCCGGGGGTCTCGAGATTGGCGACCGTGTCCGCCAGGACCCGCTGCCGCATCTCGGCGAACGCCGCCCTCTTCTCCAACGCGGCAATGGGTGACCGCGCGAACAACCCCCTGACCACCGTAGGAATCATGCTCACGGACACACCCACAAGGCGGATGCCTTTCCGCAAAAAAACGCGCCCGCCGCAACCAATGCTATGGAAACAGGTTGCATCAGGACCCTCCCCCCGCCTGCAACACTCTTTCTGTCCGTGCGGAGCGATCTGCCGCTTGGGCGGCGGAAACCTCCATCCGCCGGAGCTTGTCCCGGAGGGTGCGGTCCGCGATCCCCAGGGCGCGCGCGGTCTTGCCCCGATGCCCGCCGTTCACGCGCAGAGCGGAGACGATCGCCGAGCGTTCGAGATCGTCGAGCGTCCGGCCAGCGGCCTCGGCGGGGAGCGAAGAGGGGCAGGCCCCCACGCGCAGGTCCAGGTGCTCCGGAAGGAGCACCTCCGTGCCCGGATGGAGGACCGCCGAGCGCTCCAGGACGTTTCCCAGTTCGCGCACGGTCCCCGGCCAGGGGTGCGCCTCCAACCGTCGCAGGGCGGAGGGGGACGCCTCCCGGGGGACGCCCCCCCCGCGCGCGACGGCCAGCCGTCGCAGGAGGTGGTCGACCAGGAGGGGAAGATCCCCGATCCGCTCGCGCAGAGGCGGCAGCTCGATCGAGACGACGTCCAGGCGGAAGTAGAGATCCTGGCGGAAGCGCCCCTCATCGACCGCGCGGGACAGGTCCCGGTTGCTCGTCGCCACGAGCCGGACGTCCGCCTCGATCGACTCGGAGGATCCGACCCGCTCGAACCGCCTCTCCTGCAGGACCCGCAGGAGCTTCGCCTGCAGGTCCGGCGGGATCTCGCTCACCTCGTCGAGGAGCAGCGTCCCCCCCTGCGCGATCTCGAAGCGCCCCGTCCTCTGGCGGTCGGCGCCCGTGAAGGCGCCGCGCTCGTGGCCGAACAGCTCGCTTTCCAGCAGGCCGCTCGACAGCGCCGCGCAGTTCACGCAGACCAGGGGCCCCGTCCGCGCCGAGGCGCGGTGGAGGGCGCGCGCGACGACCTCCTTGCCCGTGCCACTTTCCCCGGTGACCAGCACCGTCGAGCCGGAGCGCGCACAGGCGGCGATCCGAGCGCGCACCTGCGCGATTCCCGCGCTGCGCCCCACCAGATCTCCCCCCTGCGCCTCGGCGAGGGAGGCGCGCAGGGTCCGGTTCTCCTGCCGCAGGGCGAGATGCTCGCAGGCGCGCCGCACGACATGCTCGAGATCCTCGGGACCGAACGGCTTCGCCAGGTAGTCGAACGCCCCCTGCTTCATCGCGCGGACCGCCGTCGGGACCGTGCCGTATGCGGTGACCAGGACCACCGCGACCGGCGCGGAGCGCCCCTTCAGCGCCTCCAGAAGCTCGATCCCCCCCAGGCGCGGCATCCGAAGGTCGGTGACCACCACCGCGGGGGCGTCGGTGCCGATCGACTCGAGCGCCTCCGCGCCGTCGGAGGCCGTGCGGACGGCGTACCCGGCCTCCTTCAACGTTTCCGCCATCGAGGAGCGCATCAGCTCCGTGTCGTCGACCACCCAGATGTCAGGCCGCATGCGCCTCCTCCCCCGTCCCGCGCGCCTCGCGCGGAAGGACGATCGTGAAGCAGGCCCCCCCGCACGGGGACGACCCGACCCGCACCGCGCCCCCGTGCGCGTCGACGATCCGGTGGACGATCGCGAGCCCCAATCCCGTCCCGCGCACCTTGCGCGTGAAGAACGGGTTGAAGATCCGCTCCCGGTCCTCGACCGGGACCCCCGGCCCCGTGTCGGCCACCTCGATCCGCACCCGGGAGGGCTCCTCCGCGAGGCGCAGGGTCAGCGTCCCGCGCCCCTCCATCGCCTCGCAGGCGTTCCGCACGAGATTGTCGAGGGCCCGACGCACCAGCCCCGCGTCGGCCGCCGCCACGACCGCCGAATGCGCCCCCTCGACCTCGACGCGCAGCGGCCCTTCGCCGGACGGCGCCGCCTCGCGCACGAGAACAGCGAGGTCGCACGGCGCGCACGCCGGACGGGCGTCGCGCGTGTACACCAGCATGTCGTGCACGACGGTCTCGAGCTGCCGAACCCCCTCCTGGATCTTCTCGGCCAGCCGCCGGGTGTCCCCCTCCTCCAGACGCCGCACGAGCAGCCCCGCGTAGAGGGAGATCCCCCCCAGGGGGTTCCGGATCTCGTGGGCCACGCCCGCCGCCATCTCGCCGAGCTCCGCCAGCCGGTCGCGCCGACGCAACAGGTCGTTCTTCTCCCGCAGCTCCGTCTCCAGGCGCTCGTGGCTCCGTCGTAGCCCCTCGGCCATCGTGGAGAAGCGGCGCAGCAGGTCCAAAAGCTCCGGTTCCGATCCCACCGGCAGCGTCATGCGGAGACATCCTTCCGGAGGTTCCGCGCATAGGCGTGCACCGCGGAGCGGCCTGCATGGATCCGCTTGAGCCTTCCCGAGACCGCGTCGTGCGACCCGCGCAGCACGCCGAGCGCCCGTTCCTGCAGCGCCAGGAGGCGTTCCAGGACCTGCCGCGTCTCCTCGCGGACCGTCGAGCGGCGCTCCTCCCGCGCCGGGTCGGGCGGAAGCCGCCCCTCCCAACCCTCCAGGAGCCGGTCGAGCCCCTCGATCCTCCCCTGCAGTTCCCTCTGCGCGTGGGCCCAGCCCAAGGGGTCCGCCTCGGGAGACCCGGCGATCGCAGCAACCTGCTCGCAGACGACCTCCTCCATGCGCCCGTACAGGTCGCGGCGCTCCTCGAGGGAGTCCAGGTAGGGCCCCCACACATCCCGCTCCGCCGGCGCGCTCATGGCCCCTGCCCCCCCGGGGGGCCCAGGAGGACCTCCCGGCGGATCCTCTCCCAGTCGCTCCCGAAACCGCCGCCGGGGTGGGGCGGCGGGAGTGCCATCCCCGCGAGGCGGCGCGCCTCGAACCAGGAGGCGTGGAGGTGCCCGTCCGGATCGGCCCCGTCCCGCGCGAGGGAGCGCTCGTAAAGAAGCGCGGCCTCCCCGGGACGCCCCGTCGCCAGCAGGCAATCCGCCTCGAGGGCGAGCGCCCAGGCTGGCGCGGGGATCGCGGGCCGCTCGGCGCGTAGGCCCGACCAGATCCCCGCGGCGTCCGCCCACCTCCCGGCGCGCATCAGCCCCCGCGCCCGCGCCTCCTGGATCTCCCCCAGCCGGGCGACCCCATCCTCGGCGCCGTAGCGCTGCACGTACTCGTCGAGGTACCCCAGCCCCTCCCAGAGAGGCTCCGTCTGCCCCTGCGCGGCCCCATGGAGGAGCAGCAACCCCAGTTCCGCCAGCGCGGCGCGCCATTCGCGGGTCCGGGGCCCCAGCGTGGGGCTGCGGAGCATCGCGCGGTAGATCGCAGCCGCCTCGTCCATCTCGCCCTTGCCCCCGAGGCGGACCCGAACGCGCGCGGATTCGAGGCGCGACAGCTGGACGATCTGCTGGATGGTAAGGTCTTCATCCGCCCCCTCGGGGAACGGGACGAGCCCCGCCTCGACATTCCGGTCGAACTTCTCCTGGGCCTTCCGCGGCAGCCCCGCGTCCCGGTAGCAGGCGCCGCACGCGTGGACGGAGTCCCAGTATTCCCGGTTGCGCTCGCC
>JACQRN010000044.1 GCA_016206515.1 Planctomycetota bacterium
CTCCCCGCCGTGGGCGCCTCGGTGTGGGCGTCCGGGAGCCAGGTATGCACCGGGAACATCGGGACCTTGACGGCGAAGGCGGCGAGGAAGGCGGCGAACAGCCAGACCTGGTGCGCGGGCGGAAGGGCGCCGCGGGCCAGGGCCAGCCCCCGGAAGTCCAGCGTCCCGCAGGCGCGGTGCAACCAGATCATCCCGACGAACATCAGGACGCTCCCGGCGAGCGTGAACAACAGGAATTTGACCGCGGCGTGGACGCGATCCGCCCCCCCCCAGACGCCGATCAGGAGGAACAGGGGGACGAGCGAGAGCTCCCAGAAGAGGAAGAAGAGGAACAGGTTGGCGGCCGAGAAGAATCCGAGCATCGCCGTCTGCGCCACAAGGAGCAAGGCGTAGAACTCCCTCGCCCTCTCGCCGATCGCCTTCCACGAGACGCCGACGCAGAGAACGCCCAGGATCGAGGTCAGGAGGAGGAAGGGGACGGAGATCCCGTCGACCCCCATGCCGTACGCGATGTTCCAGACCGGGATCCAGGCGCGCTCCTCCACGAACTGCAGGGCGCCAGAGCCGCGGTCGAAGGAGATCCAGAGCGCTCCCGCCAGGGCGAGCGTCGCGAGCATCACGGCCAGGGCGATCCAACGCGCGCGCCGCCCACCGCCCGCGAGCAGGACGAGCCCCCCCCCCGCCAGGGGGAGGAAGGTGATCGCGGACAAGATCGGGAATCCCGTCATCGGACCAGGATCGCCAGGGTCGCGAGCGCCGCGGCGCCGGCCGCCATCGCCAGCGCGTAATGCTGGACGTTCCCGCTCGCCAGGGAACGCAGCGACCGTCCGACCCCCGCCACCCAGCGCCCCACCCCCTCGGCGGCGGCGTCGATGACGGAGCCGTCGATCGCCCGCAGGAGGCTCGCCACGCCCAGGACCGGCCTGCGCACGACGACCTCGTACAGCTCCCCGACGAACCCGCGCTCGAGGCGCGCCAGGAGGCGCCGGGCCGCGCCGGCCAGGGGCGCGAGCCCCCGGCGGTAGAACCAGTCCGTGTCGAGGGTGACCGTCGGCTCCGGATCGAGGTGCCGCAGCAGGAGGAAGAACCCCAGCGCCGTGAAGGCGAGCATCCCGAGGGTCGCCGTGACGTGATGCAGCGTGTAGGGGACGTAGTCGACCGGGAACGGCAGGCGCCCGTACAGGAGCCCCGGCAGGACGCCGAGCGCGACGCACGCCGCGGCGGCCAGCCCCATCGCGGAGAGCATGTTCCGCGGCGGCTCCCGGCCGGGGAGGCCCCGGTCCTTGCCGAAGAACATGTACCAGGGGAGTTTGAGCCCCGTGTGCAGGAACGTCCCCGCCGAGGCGAGGGTCAGCATGAGGAAGATCGCGGGCCGGTGCGCCTCGCCGGAGGCCGAGACCACCATCGACTTGCTCACGAAGCCGCTGAACAGGGGGACCGCCGAAATGGCGAAGGCGCCGACCATGTACAGGGCGAGCGTGACCGGCATCGTCCGCCAGAGCCCCCCCATCTCGCTCAGCTTCCGCCGCCCGGTCACCTCCAGGACGGCGCCGGCCCCCATGAACAGGAGCGACTTGTAGAGGATGTGCGCGAAGGCGTGCGCGGAGGCGCCGTTGAGGGCGAGATCCGTCCCGATCCCCACCCCGCACACCATGTACCCGACCTGGCTGATGATGTGGTAGGCGAGCAGCCGCCTCGCGTCGTTCTCGAGGACCGCGTAGACGACGCCGTAGAGCGCCATCACCGCCCCGGCCCAGACCAGGAGCTCCGTCCCCGGGAAGCCGCGCAGGAGCGCGTACACCGCGGACTTCGTGGTGAAGGCGGTCAGGAACACCGCCCCCGTGACGGTCGCCTCCGGGTAGGCGTCCGGCAGCCACGCCCCCAGGGGCGGGACCGCCGCGTTCAGAAGGAACGCCGCCAGGATCAGGGCCGGCCCGAGCCCGGCCCCGGACGCGGACGGGGCCATCGAACCGAACGCGATCGACCCCGTCGCGGCCTTCTGCAGAAGGATCCCCGCGAGCAGGAGCACCCCGCCGAGGATGTGGACCAGGAGGTAGCGGAACCCCGCCGCGACGGCGCGAGGCTCGCGGCGCGACCAGACGAGGACCGTCGAGGAGAGCGCCATGAGTTCCCAGAAGACGTAGAGCGAAACAAGGTCGCCGGCGAAGACGACCCCGAGCGCGCCCCCCGCGTACGTCAGGGCGGCGACGTGCTGGGCGTCGTCCTCGACGTGGAGCGAGTACAGCATCCCGATGAAGGCCATGAGGGAGAAGACGTACGAGAACACCAGGCTCAAGCGGTCCACACGGCCGAACACGAGATCCAGGCCCAGGAAGGCCCCCTCCCCGTGCGTCCCGGGCTGCATCCGCAGGCAGACGGCGAGCGCCGCGGCGGGGAGGAGAAGCATTCCCGCGCGCTTCACCGATCCCTTGAGGAGGGGCAGGGTCCATGCCCCCAGGATGAGCAGGAGCCCCGGGTGGACCCACTCAACGGTCATAGTAGTCTTCCCGGCGCGACAGCCACGCCTTCCCGAGGAGCTTGGACACGACGATGATCGCCAGGCAGGATGCCAGCCCGTAGAGGCAGCCGAAGGCGGGCCAGTTCTCGAACGCGAAATGGACCGACTCGCCGGCGGTGCCCTCCGCGCCCTCCCCATGGACGATGCGCGGCAGGACGACCTCGGCCAGGGCCGCGGCGAGCAGCGCCGCGATGGCCAGGAACCGCAAGCGCTTCACGGCAGGACCCTCCCGGCCAAGGCCAGGACCGGCCCCGGAAAGATCCCCAGGACGAGGCTCGCCGCCGCGGTGATCGTCAGGGGGACGACCATCCACGGGATTTCGCGGACCTCCTCGGCACGATCCTGCGGCGGGCACTTTTCGAAGTACGCCTTGTACACGATCGATCCTAGGTAGCCCGCGGCGAGGATCGAACCGAGCAGGAGGACCGACAGCAGGGGGAGCCCCCCCCGATCGAGCGCACCGAGGGCGAGATGCCACTTGGAGACGAACCCGCCCGTGAGCGGGATCCCGACGATGCTCAGGGACGCCAGGGTGAACGCCGCCATCGTCCACGGCATGCGCGAGGCGAGGCCGGAGAGCTGGCGGATCTCCGTCTTGTGGGTCGATACATAGATCGACCCCGCGCACAGGAAGAGCGTGATCTTCGCGACCGCGTGGAAGGTGATGTGCGACACGGCGCCCGTCACGCCGCTCGTGTTCAGGAGCGCCGCCCCCAGGAGGATGTAGGAAAGCTGGCTCACGGTCGAGAACGCCAGCCTCGCCTTGAGGTTGTCGGTCCCCAGCGCCAGGAGCGCCCCGAGCAGGATCGTCGCGGAGGCGACGGCGATCGCCAGGCGGTCCGCGCCGAGGGAGCGCATCGTGTCGGGACCGAACACGAAGAGGAAGACGCGCAGCGTGCAGAAGACCCCGCTCTTGACCACGGCCACCGCGTGCAGCAGGGCGCTCACGGGCGTGGGGGCCACCATGGCCGCCGGCAGCCAGCTGTGCATCGGCATCACGGCGTTCTTCGCGAAGCCGAACAGGAAGAGGACGAAGATCGCCAGCAGGAGGCCCGGGGGGGAGGATCCGCCGGCCCCCGGCAGGAACCCGCCGGGCCGGAACTCCAGGGTCCGGGCTTCGTTGTAGGTCAGCACGATCGCGGCCACCAGGAACAGCTTCGCGGCGCCCAACAGGTAGATCGCGTACTTGCGCGCGCCGGCCCTGGCCTCGGGGGTCTCCTTGTGGCCGACGAGCGGATAGGTGGAGAGGGTCAGCCCCTCGTAGAACAGGAACAGGGTGAAGAGGTTGGCGGAGAAGGCGACACCGAGGGTGGCCCCCATCGCCAGGGCGAAACAGGCGAAGTAGCGGGTCTGTGCGTGTTCCTCGAGCGCGCGCATGTAGCCGATCGAGTAGAACGAGGTCAGGATCCAGAGGAGCGACGCCCCCGCGGCGAACAGCAGGCCGAAGCGGTCCACGCGAAGCGCCAGCGAGAGGCCGGGGAGGATGCGGCACAGCTCGCACGAGGGCGTATCGCCGGCGAGGACGGCGGGGGCGATCCCGGCCACGAGGAAGAGCATCAGGAGGCCGGAGGCGACGGACCAGAATTCGCGCAGGTTCGCCCGGCGCTCTCCCGCGCACACGATCAGGAGCGCGCCGGAGGCCGGGACCAGCAGCGGCAGCACGGGGAGAAAAGAGGGGATCATCCCTTGAGCCTGTTGAGGTCCGCGACGCCCGCGCCGGGCGCGTTCCGGTTCAGGACGAGCAGGAGCCCCAAACCGATCCCCGCCTCCGCGGCCGCGACGGCGATCACGAAGAGGGCCAGGCCCTGTCCGCGCGGATCCCCAAGGTGGCGGCTGAAGCCGACGAGGGAGAGGTTGACCGCGTTGAGCATGATCTCGACCGAGACGAACATCAGGAGGAGGTTGCGCCTGGCCAGGAAGCCGAACAGCCCGATCCCGAACAGGATGGCGCTCAACGCGGCGAGGGCGCCAACGGGCACGATCACGATCCGGATCCCTTCCTGCGCATCAACACGATCGCCCCGACGATCGCCACCAGAAGCAGGAGGGAGACGACCTCGAACGGGAGCAGGAACGGGCCGAAGAGCGCCATGCCGATCCCATGGGGGCTCCCCTGGGAGAAGGCTCCCGCCGCGTCCCCTGCCGGGGAGAACACCGCGTCATGAACGAGCCAGGCCAACGCCGCGCAGGCCCCCCCCGCGACGGCCGCCAGCGGCCAGTGCGGGGCGAAGCGCGGCAGGGACGCCTCGTCCGCGAGATTCAGAAGCATCACGACGAACAGGTAGAAGACCAGGATCGCCCCCGCGTACACGATCACCTGCACCGCCGCTAGGAACTCCGCGCCCAGGAGCAGGAAGATCCCCGCCACCTGCACGAACAGCACGAGGAGCCAGAGCATGCTGTGGACGGGATTCCTGCGCGTCACGGCCAGAAGCGCGCTCAAGACGCTGATGCCCGCCATGGCGTAGAAGGCGGCTACCTGCATGCGTACTGGACGATTGTTTCACAGGCTCTCACAACCTCACATCCTTCCCATGCGGACGCATCGGAGATCCCCAGCGCCTGGAACCGGTCGGACGGACGACGGAACTTCCACGATAGATACGGTTTGCGACGGGGTCAATCCGTTTGAACCATCCCGCATGGAGATCAGATCTCGCGCAGCCAGGAGAGCAGGGCGCGGAAATCGATCCGATCGATCGCGCCCTCCAGATCGCGCCGGTTGACGACCCGAAGGATCACGACATCCCTCCCACGGGCCCAGAAGATGGAGCGGAAGTCTCCCGTCTTGATCTCCCAGTAGCCGCACCCCCTGAGTTTCTTGACCTTCCCGGCGGGCCAGGGGGGCCGCGCCAGGATCCCGTGATCGTCCAGGATCTGGTGGGCGAAGCGCCCCTCCACCCGCCGCAGATCCCGCTGGGCGCGCGGCGCATAGACGATCCGCCGCTCATCCACGCCGTGGTTTCAGTCCGCGGCGCATTTCCGCCCTGGAAATCCCCCCCCGTTTCAGGTACTCGCGACGCGCGGACTCCACCTCCGCGAGAAACCGCGGGTGATGCGCCAGGATGTAGTCGTCCAACAGATCCTCGTCGAGGCGGATCATCGCCGCGGCCGGCTTCCCCCTCCGGGTCACAACGACATCCCCCTCCTCCAGGCCGTCGAGGACCCCCGAGGCATTGATCTTCAGATCCCGCATCGCCACGAATCGCATGTCCGCCCCCTCCCCGATTCAAAAAATCGTAGCCCATAAGGGCTACACACATCGTACCTTCCGAGCCGACCGAGTCAAACCCCGCCGCGATCATCTCCCCCCCGTCGCATCCCCCTCTTCCGGCCGCGGCGTGATGAACTTCCGCACGACCCGTCCCTCGATCTCGGCGTACCGCTCCGCGTACTGGCCGAAGTACGAGAAGCGCTCGGCGGCCGCCGCGACGATCCTCTCCGCCTTCTGGGGGGGGACGAGCCCCCCCAGGGATGCGACGAGATCGGCGCGGACGCGCGCCCCCTCCTCCGGGTGCGGCGCGACATCCGCCCAATTCCGCACCTCGCCATCGGAACCTATGCCAGCCGTCTGCACGATATGGGGGAGTCGCACCTGCTGGTATTCCGCCATGGCATCTCGCAGGATCATCATGGCGACGCCGGCGGTCGCCTCGTCGATCCCGAGCATCCCCCGGAACCCCTCGCTGAAGGCGAAGTCATCCCCCAGGTACGGCGAGGCGACCGGGACGGCCCGAAGCGGATCGGCCGGCGGCGGCGGAACCGGATGTTGCACGGCGGGCGGCTCGTCCGGCCGGATCACGGGCGCGGGCGGTGGCTCCAAGTCGACCGGGGTTGGCAAGGGAGCCGCTTCCGGCGGCGCCGCCCCGGCCCCCCGCCCGGTTCCCTTCCGTTCCGGCAGGGGCTCCGGCTTCTTGACGACGAGAACCGTAAGGGTGACCGCCAGGACAAGGCTCAACACCCATGCCCCGACCCAGAATGGTGTCAGAGTCCTCTCTTCCACGATCAAGGACGGGATTACGAGGCCGCGGCGGCGGGGATCGTGCGCATCTTCACGACCTTGCCGCGGGCGGTTCCCTGGCTGTACTCGTTCTGGGACCAGAGTTTGAGGAACGCCTGGTCGATCCGTTCCCCCTTGTCGTCGTACACGAGGATCGCGTCCTTGTCGCAGAGCGCCGTGCACAGGCCGCACCCGACGCATTTCTTCTCCTCGACGAGGGCGACCGGGAGGACCCCCGGAACCCTCTCCCCCCCCTCCATCGAGATGCAGTCGTACGGGCAGGCGTCGACGCAAAACTCGCACCCGGTGCAGAAGTCGCGGTCCACCTTCGCCTTGGGGAGCGCGGCGATCTTCCGCTTCGGCTTGATCGCCTTGTGCTGGTCCTCGATGCACTCGACCGGGCAGACCGCCGCGCACGCCCCGCAGTCGATGCACCGCTCCGGGACGATCTGGTGCAGCTCCTGCTTGTCCCCGAAGATCGCCTCGGTCGGGCAGATCCGCGCGCACGCCTGGCAGCCGATGCAGGTGTTCTTGATGAAATGGGACACAGCGACAGAAGTCTACAACGGCACAGAGGGTACGACCAGACAACGAGGGTGAACGCCACGCATCGCTGTACGCCTCGCGCTTCGCGCTTCGCAGGACACCGGGAGGTTGCAATGACCTACCACGGCGCGTTCTCCAGCACGAGGTCGGCGCGCAGGACGATCCGACAGCAGAGCCTCTGGCCCGGCGAGGCGTCCACGTTCCGCAGGGTCTCCCGCTCCCCGTCCGAGGGGGGATCGAGCGACTCTCCCCCCGAGCGGACCGTCACCAGGCACGCCCCGCAGACGCCGTACCGGCAGGAGAACGGGACGGAGGCGGCGAGGGCATCCGCCACGGACATCGCGCCCGTTCCCGCCGGGACGACCGCCTCACGCCCGTCCGAAGCGAAACGGCACCGGGGCATCGCGGCATCACCCCTTCTTGCGGGAGACGCTCTTCGCCTGCAGGAACAGCAGGAGGTAGTCCGGCCCCCCCGCCTTCGAGTCGGTCCCGGACATGTTGAAACCGCCGAACGGGTGCCCCCCCACCAGCGCCCCGGTGCACTTGCGGTTGAGGTACAGGTTCCCGACATGGAAGGCGGAGCGGGCGCGCTCGAGCTTGCGCGCATCCCGCGAATAGACGGACCCCGTCAGGCCGAACTCGGTGCCGTTGGCGACCCTCAACCCCTCCTCGAAATCGGAAACCGGGATCAACGTCAGGACCGGCCCGAAGATCTCCTCCTGGGCGAGCCTCGCGGTGGGGGCGACCTCGCCGAACACGGTCGGCTCGATGAAGAACCCCTTCGCGGCGTCCGCCTTCCCCCCCGTCAGGAGCCGCCCCTCCGACTGCCCCGAGACGATGTGCTGGCGGATCTTGTCGAACGACGCGCGGTTGATCACGGGCCCCATCCGGTGCGCGGGGTCCTCGGGCGCACCCACGGAGATCGTCCGGGTCCGCTCGACGATCTTCTCCCGCAGGGCGTCGTACACCCTCCGGGGAACGATCGCCCGCGAGCAGGCGGAGCACTTCTGCCCCTGGTATCCGAAGGCGGCGGAGACGATCCCGTCGGCGGCGGCGTCCAGGTCGGCGTCCTCCGCGACCAGGATCGCGTCCTTCCCCCCCATTTCGGCGACGACCCGCTTGAGCCACCTCTGCCCCGGGGGGACCTTCGCGGCGATCTCGTTGATCCGGATCCCGACCTCCTTCGACCCGGTAAAGTTGATGAACCGGATCCGCGGATGGGAGACGATCGCCTCGCCGAGCGATCCGCCCGGGCCGGTCAGGAACTGCACGACGCCGGGAGGAACCCCCGCCTCCCGCAGGATGTCGAAGCACTGCCAGCCGATCGCCGCGGTGGCGCTGGCGGGCTTGAGGATCATGCAGTTCCCCGCCGCTACGGGCGCGGTGGTGAGCCCCATCAGGATCGCCGCGGGGAAGTTCCAGGGGGGGATCGCCACCCCGACCCCGAGCGGGATGTAGAACATCTCGTTCTCCTCGCCGGGGACCGGGGTGACCCGTTGCGGGCCAGCGTACCGGATCGCCTCACGCGCGTAGTACTCGAGGAAGTCGATCGCCTCCGCCGTGTCGCCGTCCGCTTCGGGCCAGGTCTTGCCCGCCTCCAGGGTCAGCCAGGCGTTCATCTCCCGCCGCCGCGCGCGAAGAATCCGCGCGGCCTTCAGCAGCACCCCCGCGCGCTTGGAGACGGGCTGGGCGGACCAGGATTCGAACGCCTTCCACGCCCCCGCGATCGCCGCTTCCGCCTCGCGCGCCCCACCCGAGGCGAACCGCCCGATCACCTCGTCGTGGCGCGCCGGGTTGAAGGACGTGAAGGTCTGGGCGGTCGTGACCTCCTTGCCGTCGATGACCAGCGGGTACGTCCGCCCCAGCTGGGACCGCACGCGGCGGAGCGCCTCCTCCTGCGAGGCGTGCACGCGCCGGTTCTTGAAATCGAGAAACGCCTCGTTCCGGAAGGGGGGGATCGCCCCTCTCGCCTTCCTCGCCGCGCCCCTCCGCCTCGTCGCCACCTTGGTTCCCTGCGCCATCGCCCCTCCCCCGATCCGATCAACCGATCGCCGGCGGCGCCGCCCGCCGCGCCTTCATCTGGTGGGCGGGCAGGATCACGCCGGCGGAGACACAATACTGCACCGCCTCGTCGACCGTCATGTTCAGGGGGATCGTATCGCTCCGCCTCACGAACATCGTGTACCCGGTGAACGGGGTCGGACTGCTCGGGAGGAAGACGCAGATATATTCCTCCGGCACGCGTCGGCGCAGATCGTCCAGACCGTCATTGGTCACCAGCCCGATCGAGTAAATCCCCTCGCGCGGCCACGGGAAGGCGATCACGGAGCGCCCCTTCACCTTGTTGTCCGAGGTGAAGAACTCGATCAGCTGTTTGAAGAACCCGTACAGCTGCTTCACCAGCGGGACCCGGTTGATCTGGGACTCGACCCACCCCCAGAGCGTGCGACCCAGGTAACTGGCGACGAAGCGTCCCACGACGAGCGCCAGGAGGATGACGAGAAGAAGCCCCAGGAGGTTCCCGACCATCGCGTCCGGCACCCATTCGGGGATGAACGAGCGGAGGATCCGCACGTTCCCCGCCGGATCGCCGTCCCTCTCCCCGATCAGCCAGAGGGTGAACCGTTTGCCGAACGTCGTGTTCACCCACCGGTAGACGCCGATGACGACGTAGAGCGTCAGGAGGGTCGGCAGAAGCGCCGCCATCCCGAGCAGGAGAAACCGCTTCAGCCAGCGGAGCATGCGCTACCCCGCCTTTCCGCTTTCCTCGACCATCCCACCCTCCCCGCGCCGCAGGAACTCCGCCTCGTCGATCACCTCAACCCCCAGGGCGGCCGCCTTCGTCCGCTTCGAGCCCGCGTCCGCCCCCGCGACCACCAGGTCCGTCTTCGGGCTCACCGAGCCGGTCGCCCGGCCGCCCCCCTCCCGCACCCGCCGCTCGGCATCCTCCCGCGTGATCGAGGCGAGGGTCCCCGTGAAGACGACCGTCTTCCCCTCCCACGGGCCGCCGGGCGCGCTGCGCGAGACAGGATCGTAGCGTACGCCGGCCTCGCGGAGGCGGTCGATCCGGCGGCCGGCGCGCGGGTCGGCGAAGTACGCCGCGACCGACCGCGCAACGACCGGACCCACCTCGTGGACGCGCTCCAGCGCCTCGCTGGAGGCTTCCTGGAGCCGCTCCAGCGTGCCGAATTCCCGCGCGAGGAGATCCGCCGTGCGCGAGCCGACGTTCCGGATCCCCAGGGCATGGATCAGGCGCGGCAGCGTCGTCCCCTTCGCGCGATCCAGGGACTGCACGAGGTTCTCCGCCGACTTCTCGGCCATCCTCTCCAGGGAGGCCCAGACCTCTCTCCCCACGAAGAAGACGTCCACGGGGTCCTTTACGATCCCCTTCACGACCGCCTGCTCGATCAGCTTCTCCCCGATCCCGTCCACGTCGAGCGCATCGCGGGAGAAGAAGTGCGCGACCGCCTGCTTCAACTGGTCGGGACACTCCGGGTTCGGGCACCCCCAAGCGACGCGATCCTCCCCGCGGACCAGCTTCGCGCGGCAGGACGGGCACTTCCGGAGCGGGACCACCTTTTTCCCGCCCGGCGCGCGGGTGACGACCTTCACGACGTGTGGGATCACCTCGCCGGCGCGCTCGATCAGCACCGTGTCCCCCCGGCGGACCCCCAGGCGCGACACCTCCTTAAAATTGTGCAGGGACGCCGACGAGATCGTCACCCCGCCGCACGGGACCGGCTTCAGCCTCGCGATCGGGGTGACGACGCCGGTGCGTCCGACCGAGAACAGGACCTCCTCGACGACGCTCGTCGCCTGCGTGGCGGCGTACTTGAGCGCGATCGCCCAGCGCGGCGCCTTCCCGGTCGCGCCGAGGATCCGCTGCAAGGCGACGTCGTCCACCTTCACGACGAGGCCGTCGATCTCGTACGGAAGAGACTCCCTCCGCGCCCCGATCTCGGCATAGGCGCCGAGCACCGCCTCGACATCCCGGCACGGGCGGACCGTGTCCGGAACGGGGAAGCCGAACCCCCGCACCCAGTCCAGGTACGCCGCATGGGATGCGATCGCGGGGCCCCCCTCGCGTCTCCCCGCGGAATGCGCGTAGAAGCGCAGCGGGCGGGACGCGGTCACGCGGGGATCCTTCTGCTTGAGCGATCCGGAGGCGGCGTTGCGCGGGTTGGCGAACGGAGAGCGTCCCGCGGCGGCCTCCCTGCGATTCAGCTCCGCGAACTCGGCACGGTCCATGTACGCCTCCCCGCGCACCTCGAGGAGCGCGGGGGCGTCCCCCTCCAGCCGCAGGGGGATCGCGCGGATCGTGCGCACGTTCGGCGTGATCTCCTCGCCCGTCTCGCCCCGCCCGCGCGTGGCGCCCGTGACAAGGAGACCCTCGCGGTACAGGAGGGAGAGCGAGACGCCGTCGATCTTCGGCTCGACGAGGTACGTCCCGGGCTCCCCCTTCAGGAACCGCCGGAGCTTGGCGTCCCACTCGCGGAACTCCTCCGCGGAGGTGACGTTGTCGAGGGAGAGCATCGGCGGGTCGAACGGCACGGGGGCGAACCCGGAGGAGACCTCCCCGCCCACCCTCTGCGTCGGGGAATCGCCCGTACGCAGGAGCGGGTGCTCCTCCTCGATCGCCTTCAGGCGGCGCATCAGCGCGTCGTACTCGCCATCGGCGATCTCCGGCCGGGACTCGACGTAGTAGAGCCGGTCGTGCCTTCGGATCTCGCGGCGGAGGCGCTCGACCTCCCGTCGGGCCGACGCGGGGACATCCGTCATGGCGGTAGTTTACGACACCCTTCGCGCCAGATGCCGGATCGGATGCAGCACCTCGCGACCCAGAATCCGCGCGAGTTGCGTCCTGCAGGAGAACCCGGCGGCGGCCACGGCTGCCCCCGCGGGGACGCCCTGGGCGAGGGAGCGTCCCATGGCCATCGAGAGATCGTAATGCTCCTTCTCGTACCCGAACGAGCCGGCCATCCCGCAGCAGGAGCCACCCAGCGTCCCCGCGGGGATCCCCCGCGCGCGAAGCGCCGCCTCCGCCTTCCCGCCCCAGCCTGCCGCCCGTGCATGGCAATGATCGTGGAGGAGGAGGGAGCCTTCACATGTCGTCCCGAGGGGCGCGTGATTGCCGCGCCCCGAGGGACCTGTGTTTGTGGCCCTGGCGGCAAACACAGGTCCCTCGTCGCTCGGGCGCAACTCGACGGCTCCTCGGGACGACATGCCCCTCGAAGCCAGAGATGACAGCAGATCGCGCGCCTGCGCTACGGCCTGCAACCCGAGCGAGGGCCACTCCTGCGCAACCATCGTCGCGCAACTCGGCTCCAGGAAGAGGATCGGCTGCGTCGAGCCCTGGAGCGCCTGCGAGGACGCCCGCGCCTGCGCGCGCGCCTCCTCCACGCAGCCGACCGAGTACGCCGCGCGACCGCAGCAAAGCCCCGTCAGGACACGCGGGGACTCCCCCTCGCTTCGCAGCACCTCCAGCGCCGCCTCCCCCGCCTCGGGATCGAACAGGTCCGTGAAGCAGTCGGCCCAGAGAAAGACCGATGGCCGTTCGGGGACCGCCGTAAGCGCGAGGCGGGAGGCGAACGTCCGCCTCCTCATCGCGGGGAGCGGCCGCCGAGATGTCAGTCCCGCGAAGGCATCGATCGCCCAACGCGCGAGGGCGAGGCGGGACACGCCCGACGCCGCCGCCCGTAGCCAGCCGGGCCGGCCGCGCCAGGCCGGGAGCGCCGCGATCGCCCGCTCCCGGAGCGGCGTGCCGTGCCTTTCGTGCCAGCGCGCCCTCCACGCGACACGCAGCCGCGCGACATCCACGCCCGAGGGGCACTCCCGGGCGCACGCCTTGCACCCGACGCAGAAGTCGACCGCCTCGCGCCGGAGCGCCTCGTCGTCGGGGATCTTCCCCACGAGCGCCAGGCGCAGGAGGTTCGCCCTCCCGCGCGGGGACTGGATCTCCTCGCCGGTAGCGCGGAACGTCGGGCACATCACCCCCGCCTCGCGCGTCCGGCATCCGCCGCACCCGTGGCACAGCTCCGCGGCGTGCGACAGGTCGATCTGGGGACCGAAGTCGATCGGCCCGGGGATTCCGGGGGAGGAGAACGAGCGGAGGTTGCGCGCGATATCCGTCTCCCCCGTCACGACCTTCCCCGGGTTCAGGATCCCCGCCGGATCGAGCGCCCGCTTGATCGACACAAACAGGTCCGCGATTCCGTCCCCGTACAGGCGCCGCACGAACGGGGAGCGCGACTGCCCGTCCCCGTGCTCGCCGCTGATCGTCCCGCCGTGCGAGATCGCCAGGTCGGCGACCTCCGAGGCGATCGCGCGCATCGTGTCGCGCCCCGGGGCGCCCCGCACGTCGATCAGGGGGCGCACGTGCAGGCATCCCGGCCCCGCGTGCCCCCAGAACGACGCCGAGGTTCCGTGGCGCCGGAGGATCCCCTGGAACCCTTCCACGTACTCCGCCAGCCGGTCCGCCGGGACCGCCGTGTCCTCGACGAACTCGATATGCTTGGCATCGCTCGCGCGACTGGCGAGGAGGGGGAGCCCCGACTTCCGGAGCGTCCACCACCGCTTGCGCTGGTGGGGATCGGTCGAGCGCGTGGCGTCCATGCACCCGCCCCGACTTCCGGAGCGCTCCCGCACGACACGATCCGCCGCCGCGCGGGGGGCGTCCGGCGCGTCGCCGTCCCACTCGACGAGGAGCGCCGCGGCGGCGCTCGCGGGGAACGCCGCGACGATCGACGCGTAATCGGGGTGCCGCGCGGCGAGGTCGAACAAGGTCCGGTCCATCAACTCGACGACCGACGGACGCGACTCCAGCAGGCGCGGAACGTCCCGCATCGCCTCCCCGAGATCCGCGTAGAACAAGAGCGCCGTCTCCGTGCAGGGAGGGACCCTCACCAGAGCGATCGTCGCGCGCGTGACGATCCCGAGCGTCCCTTCCGACCCCGCCAGGAGCCGAGCGGGGTTGAACTCCCCGTCCGAGAGCGCCCCGCGCAGGTTGTACCCGCTGACGTTCCGGTGGATCCTGGGGTATCGGCTCTCGACAAGGTCGCGCGAGGCATGGAGCGTGCGGGCGATCTCCCCGAACACCCCCGCGCCTCCCGTCCAGGGGACCGGCCCGGTCGCGACGGCGCTCCCGTCCGCCAGGACCAGATCGAGCATCCGCAGGTATCCGTCGGTCTTGTCGTGGACGAGGGAATGACACCCGGTGGAGTTGTTCCCGATCATCCCGCCGATCACGCACTGCGTGGCGCTCGCCGGGTCCGGGGCGAACTTCAAGCCGTGCGGGGCGAGCCCCGCGTTCAGGCGCGAGAGGACCACCCCCGGCTCCACGACGCAGGTCCGCGCGGCGGGATCGACCGAGACGACCCGGTCCATGTGCCGCGTGAAGTCGAGGACGACCGCCTCGCCGGAGGTCTGCCCAGCGAGCGACGTCCCTCCCCCGCGCGGCAGGACCGCCATCCCCTCCCGCGCGCAGAACCGGACCGTCCGGACGACATCCTCCTGCGACCGGGGAAGGACAACCGCGACCGGCAGGATCTCGTACAGCGACGCGTCCGTGGCGTACAGGCCGCGCGTCAGGGTGTCGGTGCGGACCTCACCCTCGAGCGTTCCGGCCAGGTGGCGGGCGACTTTCTCGGTGGAGGTCAGCACGACCGACAAGTATCGCGCGGAAGATGCAGGAGACAGAAGACAGGAGTCAGGAGACAGGAGAAGGCCAGACCGCCGCCAGGGCGCGCTCCAGCCCCGGCACCGTGTCGAACTCCGCGAGCCGCGCAGGCTCGATCCAGCGGTAGTCGTCGTTCTCCCACGACTCAACCCTCGTGTGCCTCCGCGCCCAGCCGCCTCGCGGCCGCCCGGAGGGCACCGTCGAACGTCCACAGACGCGAACCCGAAAGGAGCGAGGAGGCGAGCAGGTGCGCATCGATCCACCCCAGGCCGGTCCCATGCAAGCGGTGCCGCTCGACGAGGGAGAGCACCTCCTCATGCTCCGCCACGGGCGCCGCGGGAAGCGCCCGAAGAAGAGAGAGGATCCCAGGGCGATCCCGCATCCGCCCGCAGGCGAGATCCCCCAGCACGAAGGGGTGGGTCAGGACGCGTCCTCCCTCCAACAGATCCCCGAGCTCGGCGTTTCCGCGGCGAAGGTGCTCTACCCAGACAGAGGTGTCGACGAGGACCACGACGGGCTACCCCGCGCGTCGTCTGCGCGTCGCACGGAGGCGACGCTCCGTTCCCCCGAGCCGCGCGAGGCGGCGGGCGCTTTCCAGCGCGATCAGGGCTTCCAACCCCTTGTGGACGAGGGCCGTCTTCTCGTCGATCCCCGCCAGTCGCGCTGCGCGCGACAGGAGATCCTCCCGGAGATTCATGGTTGTTCTCATATGTATCAGTATGCACATCCCATACGCTTACGCAAGAGGGTCTCGGCTACCGCCCCTCCAGGATCCGGACATCCTCCAGATCCCGCGGCCGGCCGGCGGCCCGTTTCGTGGCGATCAGGTCGCCCCGCGAGACCAGGGGCACGGCGATGCCGTCCACGTCGACCGTGTTCCTGCGCGCATAGGCTGCGTCGAACGTCACGCCGGGAGTCCGCGTCTGGACATCCACGCGGACACGATCCTTGAAGATCGTGATCTCCTGGGCGAGAAGATCATCCGCGCTCGTGAGCGCTGCTGTCCCCAGCCCCGCCTCCATGAACGCCTGGAGCAGCCGTTCCGCATTGTCGCGCGTCGGCCGGATGAGGATGTCGAGATCGAGCGTCATGCGAGGGACACCGTAGGCGATCGCGGCGACTCCCCCGATCACGACGTACTCAACCTGTCGGGAGTTCAAGGACGCGAACAGAGGCCGTAGCTGGCCGAGCATCCCCCCCCCCACGAAGCCTCGGATTGAGCGTCACGACCAGGTCGTACATCGCGTCGAGAACCCTCAGGCGCTCGACCGGCGAGAGCGTCCGGAACCAGGCGGCCTTCGCCTTAAGCGCCTCCTCGCCATAACCGTGAGACACCACCCCGTCACGAACCCATTCTACCCCCACCGCGGCGTCAACCGAGGACGTGAGGCGGGAGACTACGCCCTCTGCGCCGCGCCGTGGCGGGCGCGGTAATCGTCCAGCGCCTTTCCGAACGCCTCGAGGGCGGAGAC
>JACQRN010000002.1 GCA_016206515.1 Planctomycetota bacterium
CGCGATCGGCGGGGCGGAGGTCAGCCGCCTTCATGCCAACTTCATCTGCGTACGGGGACAGGCCAGCGCCGGGGATATCTTCCGCCTGATTGATCTCGTACGGGATCGGGTTCGGCGTTCGTCCGGGGTCGATCTGGATCTGGAGGTGGAACTGTGGCGAAGTGGCTGACCGTGCGAGTCGATCGCCTTGCGTTCTTCGCAGTCTGCGCTTGTCCCTGGGCGTGAACGTCTCCACGACGCCGTTGCCTGTGCTCGCCGGCCCCACCGCGATCGGCAAATCGGGGCTGGCGGTCGCCGTCGCGCGCAGGGCGGGGGCGCGGATCCTCTCGATCGACTCGATGCTGGTCTACCGGGGGCTCGATATCGGGACGGATAAGCCCGCGGCGGACCTTCTGCGGGAGGTCCCGCACGACCTGGTCGATATCCGGTCTCCCGGGGAGACCTTCTCGGCCGCGGAATTCCTGGATGAGGCGGACGCCGCGCTCGCACGCGCCTCCGCGCGCGGGGAGAGGGTACTGGCGGTCTGTGGGACGCCGCTCTACCTGCGGGCCTACCGGGACGGGCTGTTCGAGGGGCCGTCCGCGGATGCCGTGTTGCGCGAGTCGCTCGAGGCGGAAGGCGAGGCTTCCGGATGGTCTCGGCTGCACGATCGCCTGAAGGGGGCCGATGCCGCTGCGGCATCCCGGATCCACCCGAACGACGCCCGCCGGATCGTCCGGGCGCTCGAGGTGATCGAGCGGACGGGGCGTCCGGTCTCGGAGCAGCGCACGCAATGGGCGTCGGGGCCGGCCCGTCCGGTGCGGATGGTGGTCCTCACTTGTCCGCGGGATGTGTTGAATCGTCGGATCGACGAGCGGATCGACCGGATGATGGGGCGTGGGTTGTTGGACGAGGTCCGCGCGCTTGCGCAAGGCCCGCTCGCGCGGGGACCGCGACAGGCGATCGGCTACAAGGAGATGCTGCTCCACCTGGAGGGGGGGTGCTCCCTGGAGGATGCGGTCGCGCGCATCCGCCGGGCCACGCGCAACCTGGCGAAGCAGCAGAGGACCTGGCTGAAGCGTTTCGGCGCGGAGGGGACGATCGATCTCGGGGATCTCCCTTCCGATTCCCCCAAAGTGGTCGGGGAGGCGTTGAGGCTTCTCGGTTGGGAGCGCTCGGGGTGTTGAGGATCGCCGCGGTTGCCGCGGCCTGGACACTTGCGCTCGGCGCCTGGGCGGACCTGGGGCCGTGGCATTCGCGCGCGTTCGCGTCGCCGGTCTCCGTTGCATGGACATGGCCCGGGGGGGAGAGGGGATCGATGACCCTGGGTGGACAGGGGGGGGTGTTCACCCCCGCCGCCCCCGGAACGGCCGTGGTCGTGCGGTGCGAAGGCGCCGATGCGAGCGGACAGGACGCCTGGGAGTCCTCCTGGGGCGTGACGAACCGGGGAATGCGGTTCGAGGCGGGCCTCCCGCGCGAGAGCGGCACCTACTGGGTTGCCCAGCGCGTGGGGCGGATCGACAGGCGGATCGTCGCCGCGTTCGCCGTCGCCGGGGGGCGCGACCGCGAGGCCGATGCACGCTCCTTCCCCCCGGTCACGAGGCATGACAGCGAGAAGATCCGGCGCTACCGGTCCGCCTACGAGCCGCCCGCCTGGCAGGCGTTCGCGCCCCGGTGGGCCGACGCCTTCCCGATGTCCCATGGGGTTCGCGTGGCCGATTTCTGCTCCCACGACGGGGACCGGTGCCTCGTCGTGGATCCGGACGTGCTGGACCTGTTCGCTCGCATCGCCACGGAACTGGAGGGGTGGGGGATCCCGGCGCACGCGCTCCGGCCGATCAGCGGGTATCGGAGCCACGACCACAACCGCAGCGAGGGGGGGGCCGCACGCAGCCGCCATCGGTACGGTGATGCGATCGACTTCATCGTCGATGCGGATGCGGACGGTCGGATGGACGACCTGGACGGGGACGGGGATACCGACGGAAACGACCTGTGGCGCGTGGCACTTCTCGTCGAGGATCTGCAGGCAGGGAACGCGTCCTGGCGCGGGGGGTGCGGACTGTATCTTTCCGATACGACGATCGGGAGCGTCCACATCGACACACGCGGGCATCGCGCGCGATGGGGGACGGGGGCGCTCGATGCACGGTGGGACCGTCTGGCGAGGGAGAGGGGAATTACCGATGAATAAGTACGGATCGACGATCTCGTCCTGCGTCCTGTGCCCGATCAAGGTGAACCTATACCTTCGCGTCGTTGGGAAGCGGCCGGACGGCTACCACGATATCGAGAGCGTGTTCGACGTGCTCGAAGGGGAGGACGAACTCCGGTTCGCGCCGGGCCCTGGGAGGCGCCTTGTCGTCGAGGGGGATGCGCCACCGGCGCCGGACAATCTGGTTTGGAAGGCGTGGGGTGCGTGGGAAGTGAGGACGGGCGCGCCATGGACCGGCACCGTAACCCTCACGAAGAGGACTCCGTCCGGTGCGGGGCTGGGCGGGGGGAGCGGGGACGCCGCGGCGATGCTTTCCGCGCTGGCGAGGCTGACTCGGCTCCCGTCGGGTCTCGAGGAGGCTCGATCGTGGGCGGCGACGCTCGGTTCGGATGTGCCGGCCCTGATGCGCGATGGCCCCTCCTGGGTGACGGGGCGTGGGGAACACGTCGAACCTCTCCCGACGGGCGGCCCCCGCCACTACGTCATCGTCTGGCCCGGATTTACGCTCTCGACGGCGGCCGTATATGCGCGATGGGTCGGGGAGGCGGAACGGAAGGGGGGGATCGTCTCCCGCAACGGATGGGAAACTCTCCTGGCGACGGGTGATACCGCGGCGATCGCTCGCGCGGCGCGGAACGATCTCGATGCGTCGGCTTGCGCGGTGGAGCCGCGGCTCGACGTTGTCCGGCGCGCCCTGGAACCGGTGGCGTCCGATGGGGTCGCCATGACGGGGAGCGGATCCGCCTTTTTCCTTTCCGTGGATGGATCGGGCCGTGCCGAGGGGATCGCGCGGGCGCTCAGGTGCGAGGGAGCGGGGTGGCGGGTCTGGACCTCCCGTCCCGTGGGGTATGCTGGACACGGCGACGCACCGGGAGGGGGGGAGCCATGCAGGTCACGAACGTCAAGGTGAAGCTGACGAGCGTCCCCGGGGAGAAGCTGTGTGCCTACTGCACGATCACCCTCGACAACGAATTCGTGATCCGGGATGTGAAGATCATCGAGGGCGCGAACGGGCATTTCGTCGCGATGCCGAGCCGCAAGGTGACGGACCGCTGCCCGACCTGCGGTGGGAAGAACCACCTTCGTGCGAAATTCTGCAACGATTGCGGCGGGAAACTCGATCCGAACCGTGGCACCAAGGACGAGCAGGGGCGCGTGAAACTCCATCTCGATCTGGCGCATCCGATCAACCAGGAGTGCCGGCAGAGGCTCGAGACGGCGGCGGTCGAGGCGTACAAGGTCGAGGTCACGGGTGTGCGGGCGGCAGGCGGGACGATCCAGGGAGGGGGGAGCGGCGGAGGACAGGGTCCGCGCCCGGGGGGCGATCGGGCACCCCGACCCGAGGGGTTGCCGAAGGACGAGGGGATGCCGGACGGCTTCTCATCCGGGATCCACGGTTGAGCGGCGCGACGTTGGCCTCTCCCGTACCTCCCACGGTCGGGATCATCGGGACCGGCCGCCTGGGGAGCGCACTGGCACAGTGGTTCTCCTCCACCGGACAGGCGGTATCGGTGGTCTCGCGTGAGCCTGCTCGGGCGGCGACCCTTGCGCACGGGTGCGGTCGTCTTGCGCACGCCACGGATCCGGCGGGTCTGCGGGGAGCGCATTTCGTGTTCCTTGCCGTTCCGGACGATCGCATCGGCGAGGTCTGCAAGCGCGCGTCCGGACACTGGAGGGCAGGGCAGATTGTTCTTCACTCCTCCGGGATCACGGGACTCGATGCGCTGCGGCCGGCAAGGGATGCCGGGGCTGGCGTGGCCTGCGCACATCCGGTCCTGACGATCGGCCCCGGCGGGGCAGCCCTTGCCTCGGCAGCCTGGGGTGTGGAGGGGGATTCGCCGGCGACCACAAGCGCTGTCGGGTCCCTTCTGCGCGGCGCTGGAGCGGAAAGAGTCTTCGGACTCCCGACGGATCGTGTCCGGTACCATCTCGCGTGCGTGATGGCATCGAACCTCGTAACGGTTCTCCTGGACGAGGCCCGTCGCATGGCGCGCGTCTCGGGGCTTGTGGACGGCGATCTGGATGTCCCGCTCGCGCGGCTCGCGCACGCCGCGGCGGCTGCCGCGGCGGAGGGAGATGCCGCGACCGCGCTGACAGGCCCGGCGGTCCGTGGCGATGCGGAAACCGTACGAGCCCATCTCGGCGCGCTCCGCGGCGACGACGCCCTCCGGGACGTATATCGTCTTCTCACGGATCGCGCCGTCGCGATGGGAGAACGCGCGGCCCGCATCGCCGCGGATCAGGCGGCGGCCGTCCGCAGGGTGATCGGGGGAGGGGTATGACGCGGGGCGGCATCTTCATCGCGCTGGGCTCGAATCTGGGCGACCGGCGGGCGAACCTGGAGGCTGCCGTCTCCGCGATCGGGGCGCTGAGCGGGTACTCCGTCCTGAAGCGCTCCCGATGGATCGAGACGGATCCCGTCGGCGGACCGCCGCAGGGGCGCTTCCTGAACGGCGTGATCGAGATCGACACCCCGGATTCGCCTCGCGCCTGTCTGAACCGCCTCCTGGAGATCGAGCAGGCTCTCGGCCGGGTCCGCCGCGAGCGGTGGGGGCCGAGAACGATTGACCTGGACATCCTGTTGTGGCGGAACGAGTCGATCGAGGAGGAGGGGCTGCGGGTGCCGCATCCGAGGATGACGGAGCGGGCGTTCGTGCTGGAGCCTCTGGCCGAAGTCTTGCCCGGGGTCGCGGGATGACGGACCTCTCGTCGGAAGACCATCATCTTCTCGACGCAGCGCGCGAGATCATCCGCCTACGGCAGCGGTCGAAGCGGCACAAGATCGGCGCGGCGCTACGGACGCGGTCGGGCCGCGTCTTCCGCGCCGTGAACGTGGAGGCCGAGGTGGGGCGCATCTCCGTTTGCGCCGAGGCGGTCGCGGTTGGGATGGCCGTCGCCGAGGGGGATCCGCAGATCTCCGCAATCGTGGCGGTCCGGGAGTCCGGGGAGGTCGTACCGCCCTGCGGCATGTGCCGCGAACTGGTTCTCGATTACGCGATGGACGCGGAGGTCGTCGTCCCGGGCAACGGCGGCGCGGAGCGGGTCCCGATGGCCGATCTTCTCCCGAACAAATTCCATGGCGGCCTGCGGGATACTTGAGTCCGGTGGACGTCGTCCGCTCCAAAGAGGAACTCCGCGCCGCGTCGAAGGCGTGGCGGCGCGCTGGGGATCGCATCGGCTTCATCCCCACCATGGGGGCGCTCCATGAGGGGCACGCGAGCCTGATCCGGCGCAGCCACTCGGAATGCGCACGAACCGTCGTCAGCGTTTTCGTGAACCCGACCCAATTCGGACAGGGCGAGGATTATGCGAGCTATCCGAGGACGCTCGACGCGGATCGGGCGCTTTGCGAAGGGGCTGGCGCCGACCTCCTGTTCGCGCCCGACGTCGAGGAGATGTACGGACGCGCGGGGGCGATCGAGCCGTCGACCCTCGTGCGGTTGGAGTCCCTGGAGGGGATCCTCTGCGGTCGCTCGCGCCCGGATCATTTCCGTGGCGTCCTTACGGTGGTTACGAAGCTCCTCCATATCGTCCAGCCCACCGACGCATACTTCGGACGGAAGGACTATCAGCAGTTCATCCTGGTCCGGCGGATGTCGCAGGACCTCGACTTTCCGGTCCGCGTACAGGGTTGCGCGACCGTCCGGGAGCCGGACGGCCTGGCGATGAGCAGCCGCAACCGGCACCTGGCTCCGGAGGATCGGGCGAAGGCGCTCACCCTCGTCGAGGGGCTTCGCGCAGCCAGCGCGGCGTTTCGCTCCGGCGTGCGCAACGCGCAGGAGTTGGTTGCGCAGCTGCGCGGCCCGATGGGGAAGTCGCGGAACGTCGAACCGGAATATGCGCAGATCGTCCATCCGGAGACATTGCAGCCGGTCTCTGTAGCGGAGGCGGTTACGGTCGCCCTCGTGGCTGCCCGCATCGCGGGGAAGGTCCGCCTGATCGACAATGCCACTGTGGGCGAAGGTGTCGTCTAGCGGGGAGGGGTCGAACCCGCCTGCGCAAGACGGGTAATCTCCTCGCAGCGGGCTCGCGTGCGGACGTCGCGGCACGCATGGAAGCGGACGGTTGCTCCGTCCAGGTCCCCGGAGCGGAGGGCAAGGACGCCGCGCTCGAAGGTCGTCGCGGACGCGATCTCCGCAAGGGTCGCGTCGGAAAGATCATGGAAGCCGACCCGCTCCGTCCCGGCAGGGGTCTCGATCAGAAGGCCGAACGGGTCCGCCCTCTGCAAGATCCCCTCGATGCAGTGGCCGTCGTGGCGGGTCGCGCGGATCGGCCCCCCGACCTTCCCGAGC
>JACQRN010000005.1 GCA_016206515.1 Planctomycetota bacterium
GGTTCGGGAAGAAGACCGTCATCATCTGCTCCCGTTTGCCGTTCCAGAGGCGCAGGCCGAAGGAGGCGCGGACGCACGCGCCCGCCTTCCGGCGGATGTCGCGGAAGAACGCCACCCGCGAGCACCGCCGGTGCCGGGCCAGCCCCGGCGGGGTCTTCCCGCCGTGGGTCTTGCGGTTCTCCCCAAGGCACAGGTGCAGGTGCCAGGGACCCAGGTCGACCGTCATGTAGCCGTCGAGCATCGAGACCTTCTTCGGGGGCTCCGTCATCCGCACCTCGAAGACCGATCCCTGGATGCAGGGACCGAAGACGATCTTGTCCCAGTTCCGTTCGAAGACGTCCCGCAGGAGCGCCTCCAGCCGCTCCGGCTCGGGGGCGAGATCCTCGTACTCCGTCCGCGTCCCGTCGGGATTCTCCATGACCTCCACCTTCGCCTCCGCCACGCGCTTCCTCGCCGTTGCCGTCCTCATGCCTCCCCCTTTCCCTGCGTCCCGTTCCCGAGCGCGGCGGCCAGCTCCGGCCACCCGCGCGCCACGTCCGCCCCCCACCGCTCCGCGTGGACTAGCCGCTCCAGCGGAAGACGGGGCAGCCACCCGGCAGCCTCCAGCTCCGGCCGCTCGGGGAAATGCGTCACGTACCCCATGCACAGGTACGCGATCACCTTCACCCCCTCCGGGATCCCGAGCGACCCCTTCACCGCGTTCGGGTCGACGATGCTGACCCACCCGACGCCGACCCCCTCCGCGCGCGCGGCGAGCCAGAGGTTCTGGACCGCGCAGACGACGCTATACCGGTCGCAGTCCGGTTGCGCGGTCCGCCCCACCGGGAGATCGGAGAACCGCGACCGGTCGCACGTCACGCAGAGGTTGAGCGGCGCCTCCAGGATCCCCTCCAACTTGATCCGCCCGTACGCCCCGCGCCGCGCCATAGGCATCGCGACGGCCTCCCTCGCGTGCGCCTCTTCGAAGGCCGCATGGATACCTTGCCGCGTCTTCTCCTGGCGCACCACGATGAAATCCCACGCCTGCATGAACCCGACCGACGGCGCCAGGTGCGCGGCCCGCAGGATCCGCGCCAGCACCCCCTCCGGGACCGGATCGGGGAGGAACTGGCCCCGGATGTCGCGCCGGCGCCGGATCGCCTCGTACACCCCCTCGCGCTGCGCCTTCGGCAGGGCGTTCGGACTCGGATCGATCCCCACGACACCGCCCTCTTGCAGGTACCCCATGGTTCGACCTCCCTCCCGGGCAGCCCGGGGTTCATCCCCGGGCGGGCATGAAGCCCGCCCTACCGATACTCACGCCGCCGGCCCCTGGACGCCGACCAGCAGATGCCCGTCCTCGTCCCGCGACACCCGCGCGCGAACGCCGAATACCCCTCGCAGGAGATCCGGCGTCAGCACGTCCCCGGGCGAGCCCAGAGCCGCGACGCGCCCTTCCTGCAAGACGAGGATACGGTCGCAGACCCGCGCGGCCAACGTCAGGTCGTGGAGCGCCGCGACCGCGGCCGCGCTCCGCCTCACGCGCTGTCGGACCAGGTCCACGAGGTGGAACGCGTGCAACAGGTCCAGGTTGGCGTTCGGCTCGTCCAGGACCAGGACCGGCGCCTCCTGGGCGAAGGCGCGCGCGAGGAAGACCCTCTGGCGCTCCCCGCCGGAAAGCTCGGTCACGAGCCGGTCCGCGAACGGATCGGTCCCGGTCTGGCGCATCGCCCCGGCGATGGCGGCATGGTCCCCGGGCCCCTCGGGACGGAAGCGGCCCAGCCAGGGGGTCCGCCCCATGGCGACGATCTCCCGGACGGTGAACGCGAAATCGGAGTGGGCCCCCTGTGGCAGGAACGCCGCGCGACGGGCAATCCGCTCGCGAGGCATCGACCGGATCGCGTCCCCCCCCAGGCGGACCTCCCCCGTGGCGGGGGCCAGGATCCCCAGGAGGATCCGCAGCAGGGTGCTCTTCCCGGAGCCGTTCGGCCCGATCACCCCGAGAAACTCCCCCTCCGCTACGGCGAACGAGACGCCGGACAGGACCTCCCGTCCATCGTAGGCGAAGCGCAGGTCCCGTGCCTCGAGCAAGGTCACAGGGTCTCCGTCCGGCGGCGGTTCTGGATCAGCAGGTAGATGAAGAACGGCCCCCCGATGAGGGAAGTCACCACGCCCAGCCGCAGCTCCTCGCTCTCGACCATGGTCCTGCAGGCGAGGTCCGCCAGGACCAGGAAGAGCGCCCCGCCCAGGAAGGAGGCGGGGAGCAGCCTCCGGTGGTCCGGCCCCAGGACCAGACGCAGGATATGGGGGACCACCAGCCCCACGAAGCTCACGACGCCGGCCACCGAGACGGTCGCGGCCGTCACCAGGACGGAGAGGACCAGGAGCCGCCGGCGAGTCCTCGGGACGTCGATCCCCAGGGCCATCGCGCTCTCCTCCCCCGTCAGCAGGACGTTGAGGTCGCGCGCGTAGAGGCAGAGCCACGCCGACCCGAGGAGCACGGGCGCGGCGGCCAGGCGCACGTGCAGCCACCCCCGGCCATCCAGCCCCCCCATCAGCCAGAGCATCATCTGGCGGCCGACCTCGTAGTTTGCCAGGGAGAGGAAGAGCACCAGGGAGGTCAGGGAGACGGCCATCCCGCCGACCGCGATCCCGGCCAGGAGGAGCGTGGAGACCGGGGTCCTCCCGCGGGACGTGGCGATGCCGTACACGAGGAAGGAGCAGAGGAGCGCCCCCGCGAACGCAGTGGCCGGAAGCCACAGCACCGAGGCCGCCGCCCATCCGGCGTAGAGCGCGATCACCGACCCGAGCGAGGCGCCGGAGGAGACCCCGATCACCCCCGGATCCGCCATCGGGTTGCGGAAAATCCCCTGCATCACGGCGCCCGAGAGCGCCAGCCCGCCCCCGGCGAGGACCGCCACGAGGACCCGGGGGATGCGGATCGTCGTCAGGATGACCTCTTCATGGTGGAGCCAGTCCCCCGGGGAGCCCAGGCCGAGGGCATGGGCCAGGATCGCGACCGACCTGCCGGGGGGGATCGACACCGCCCCCACTCCGGCAGCCAGCACGCAGGCGACAACGAGGAGCCCCGCCAGAACGAGGATCGCGGTCGCCCCCCTCCCCCTCATGGTGCGTAGCACTCCGGATGAAGGATGCGCGCGATCTCCTCGGCGGTCCGTGTCACGTAGTGGGAGGTGGAGAGAAGGTTTGCGCCACTCAGGACGTGGACCCGACCGGCCCTCACCGCCGCCGCCTCGCGCCACGCCGGATCGTCGGCGAGATCGGGCCGGGCTTCCATCCCTCTCGCCTTGCGGTCGCCGAGGTAGCCGGAGACCAGGATCACGTCCGGATCCAGGGCCAAGGCCTGCTCGACGGGGATCGCCTTGCGCCCCTCGATCAGCGCCTCGGCGGCGAGGTTGATCCCGCCCGCCGCCTCCACGAACAGGTCGAAATTCGTCCCCTTCCCCATCGTGTCGCCATTCATCCCGACGAAGAGGACACGGGGGCGCGCCCTCCCCTCCGTGCGGGCCCTCACGCCCTCCAGCACCCCGTCCATCTCGCGCACGAGTTCCTCGGCACGGTCCGGGACACCCAGCGCCTCGCCCAGGAAACGCAGGTGCGTCCGGATATCGTCCACGGTCCAGCAATCCGGGATCCGCAGGATCTCCACCCCCGCGTCCTCGAGCTGGCCGAGCACCTCGCGCCGCGCGTACGGGGGTGCGATCAGCAGGTCCGGTTCCAGGGCGAGAATCCTCTCGGCGTCCATCTGCGGTACCCGATCCGTCACGGCGCGCGCGAGGTCCGTCACGTTCGAGATCGTCGGGTCGTCCACCAGCCGGGTCAGCGCGGCGATCCGCCCGGGCGGGAGCAGGGACAGGAGGATCTCGTCCACGCCGAGGTTCACCGAGACGATCCGCCGGGCGCTCCCGTACCGCGCGGCCGACGGCACACCGGGGGTCCAGGGGTTCCCCTTCCGTCCGGGGGGATCGATCGCGCCCCCCCACGCCGCCCAGGCGCTCCCCGCGGCGATCGTCAGCGCACCGAGCGCGGTCCCGAGGGTTCTGCGGTCCATGTCAGTACCGGAAGGCGACCTCGACCCCCGCCAGGAAGTTCGAGCGGTCCGCCGGGAACCCGTACGCCTCCTCGTACGTGGCGTCCGTGAGGTTCCTCCCGGCGGCGAAGGCGCGCCAGCCGGGGCGGAACTTCCACGACACGGCGGCGTCCACGGTCCGGTAGTCCGGGTTCTCGACCCGGACCCCCGCGGACGCCTGTTTGAAGTCCCGGTCGGTCCGGTCGCCGACGGAGATCAGGGTGAAGGTCAACTCCCACTCGTCGGTCGGGGTCAGGGAGACGGTCGCGCTCCCCGCATTGCGGGGCCGGCGCAGAAGCGGCTCGCCCCGCACGAAGGCGGTCCCGGTCGTGCGCGTGTCGGTCACGCGGGTGAACAGGTGCGTCCAGTTCCCCCGTACGCGGACGCGCTCCGTGGGCCGGACCTCGACCTCGGCCTCGGCGCCGCGCGAGAGCTCCTCCCCCCAGTCGCACTTCGACGAAGAGA
>JACQRN010000049.1 GCA_016206515.1 Planctomycetota bacterium
ATCCGGAGACGCTGCTGCGGCTCGTCCTCGCCGCGATGGACCGGCCCTATTGAGTCCGACGTTGTCAATGTCATCCGTGTACGGACGGGCATAAAGCCCGTCCTACCTATCTACATGGTAGGCCGGGGTTTATCCCCGGCCTGGTTTCCGGAGGGAGCTCACCTCTCGACGTTCGCGATGTCGACGTCAATAACTACACTTCCCGAATGTCCTCCGCCCGCCTGCGCGACATCCCCCTCTACCTCCTGGTCCGCGCACTCGAGGTCCTCCTCTCGATCCCCGGCCGCCCGACGGCGCTCCGCTGCGGGGCATGGCTCGGGACGCTCGTCTGGGCGCTCGACGACCACCACCGCCGTCGCACTCGCGACCAGATCGCGGCATCCCTCGGCCCCTTCCGCGACCCGGACGCGCCCGGACGCCTGTCCCGGCGCGCCTACGAGCACCTCGGGACGATGCTGGCGGAGATGCTCCTGTACCCGCGCTGCGCCGGGACGATGATCGCCCCGGAGCTCCGGATCGAGGGGACGGAGCACTACGAGGCGACCCTCCGCGGCGGCCACCCGACGATCCTCGTGACGGGACATCTCGGAAACTGGGAGTACGCCATCTGGGCCCTGCGGCGGGTCGGGATCCTGTTCACCGGGATCGAGCGGCCTCTCGACAACCCCCTGCTCGGCGACTACCTCAACCGCAAGCGGCGTACGCGGATCGCGGGGCTGATCCCGCAGGAGGGGGCGCTGCGACGGATGCTGCGGCTCCTGCAGGAGGGGAAGCCGATCGGGCTGCTCGTCGACCAGGACGCGGGGCGGCACGGCCGGTTCGTCCCCTTTTTCGGGCGCACGGCGAGCACGCTCGACACCCCCGCGGCGCTCGCCCTGCGCACGGGGGCCTGGATCCTGCCGATCGGCCTCCAGAGGGCGCGGCGCTCCCCGTGGTACCGCTTCCGCTTCGCCCCGCCGATCGTCCCCCGTCCGACCGGGGACCGCGATGCGGACATCCACGATCTCACCTCGCGGTACACTGCCGCCGTGGAAGCGTTGATCCGGCTCGCTCCGGAGCAGTGGCTCTGGATGCACCGCCGCTGGCGCACGCGTCCCGAAGGGGAGGCTCCCGATGCCTGATGCCGCGCCGATCACCCTCCCCCCGCCTCCCGCCTCCCCGGTCGCGGTCCTGGGGGACCTCCTCTGGGACCGTTACGTCTCCGGAAAGGTCGACCGGATCTCCCCCGAGGCGCCGGTCCCCGTCCTGCGGGTGACCGGGGAGGAGGGACGGCTCGGCGGCGCGGCCAACGTCGCCGCGAACGTCGCGGCGCTCGGGGCGCGCGTCCGCCTGTACGGGCTCGTCGGAAGGGATGCCGACGGGCGCGCGATGCTCTCCGCCGCGCGCAGGGCCGGCGTCGACCCCTCCGGGGTCCGCGTCGACCCCGAGCGCCCCACGATCCGCAAGGAGCGGTACGTCACGACCGGCCACCACCAGCTCCTGCGCGTCGACCGCGAGCCGGACGGCCCCGCCTCGCCCCGGGCCGCCGCCGCCCTGTCCCGGGCCGTCTCCCGCGAGCGCTCCCCCTCCGCATGGATCGTCTCCGACTACCACAAGGGGACGCTCGACGCGGCCGGGGTCGAATCGGTCGTCCGGGGCGCCCGCGCGCGCGCGCTCCCGATCGTCGTCGACCCGAAGCGGACGGACTGGAGCGCGTTCCGCGGCGCCACGGTGATCTGCCCGAACCGCGCCGAGGCGGCTGCCGCCTCGGGGATCGCCACCGCGACGCTCCCGGGCGCCCGCCGCGCCGCGCGCGACCTCTCGTCGCGCACCCGCGCGGCGGTCCTCGTGACACTGGGGCCCGACGGGATGTGGCTGCAGGACGGGGGGCGCGGCGAGCACCTTCCCTCGCAGGAGCGAGAGGTGTTCGACCCGACCGGGGCCGGGGACACCGTCGCCGCGATGCTCGGGGTCGCCCTCGCCTCCGGCGCCACGATGGAAGACGCCGCGCGCCTGGCGAACCTCGCCGCGGGGCTCTCCGTCGAACACTTCGGGACCGTGGCCGTCACACGCGCGCAGATCCTCGCCGCGATCGAAGGCTCCGGTCCCCTGGCCCGCAAGTTCGTGCCCCGAGGCGACCTGATCGCGCGGGTCGGGGCGCTCCGGAGGGCGGGACTGCGCCTCGCGTTCGCCAACGGATGCTTCGACCTTCTGCACGCCGGGCACGTGCGGCTCCTCCAGAGGGCGCGGCGTGAGGCGGATCTCCTGGTCGTGGCGATGAACTCCGATCGCTCGGTACGCGCCCTGAAGGGGCCCGGCCGGCCCGTCCTGGACGAGCACGACCGCGCGCAACTTCTGTGCGCGCTCGACGCGACCGGCCTCGTCACCGTCTTCGACGAGAACTCCGTCCTCCCCCTTCTGAGGCAGGTCCGGCCCGACGTCCTGGTGAAGGGCGAGGAGTACCGCGGCGGGAAGGTGGTCGGCGAGGGGTTCGTGCGGTCCTACGGCGGCCGCGTCGTCCTGGTCCCGATGCTCAAGGGGCGCTCGACGACACTCCTGCTGCGGAAGGGACGCGTCCGGTGAGCGCCGGGCGCATCCGGGAGGTTCTCGAGGAGGCGATCCGGGTCCTGCGCGATCTCGCCGCGCAGGCCGAGGAGATCGCCCGCGCCGCCCGGATCGTGAGCGCCTCCCTCAAGGCGGGTGGCACCCTGTACCTGTGCGGGAC
>JACQRN010000045.1 GCA_016206515.1 Planctomycetota bacterium
GACGCCCTCGGCTCCTACTGCACCGCCTGCTCCTCGCTGACCTACCAGTGGCGCGAGAACGGCGCGCCGATCCCGGGCGCGACGATGCTGACGCACGTCGTCCCCTCGACGCAGCCGGCCGGCACCTACGCCTACAGCGTCGATGTCGGGTGCGCCGCGGGCACCGGGTGCAGCGTCACGTCCGATCCGGTCCCGGTCGACGTCGTCGCGCCACCCGTGGCGGTCGGCCCCACGCTCCAGGTGAATCGCGCCGCAGCCGATCTGGTCTTCACCTGGACCGACGTGGCCGGAGCCGACGACTACGTCGTCTATTCCAGCCCGACGCCACAGGGGACGTTCACGTCCGAGCTGGGAGCGGCGGGCTCCGGCGCCACCGGGCTGACGGTCCCGATTCCCGCCGGGGACATCATCTATTTCCTGGTGGCCGGGCGCAATCCGATATGCGGCCCGGGCCCGCAGAGGTGAGTCGCGGCGCAGGCCAGGCGTGCGCCGGTCCGGCCCCACAGGAGGGGTCGTTATGGCGGTCCGCGATTTCATATCGAGGAGGGGAAGTCTATGAAGGACTTCACAGATATCGCGCTGTTCTGGCGGTCGTGCAGGGACCTCGATCGCTTCCTCAAGGAGCACAACTTCCGGCCGGCGAGTTCGAATTGACAGAGGAGGGAACCGGACATGGCACCCAAGCCAATCCCCGAGGGCTACCATACCGCCACACCGTACCTGATCGTGAAAGGCGCGGCCGAGGCCATCGAGTTCTACAAGAAGGCGTTCGGCGCCCGGGAATTGATGCGCTTCGCCCAGCCTGGAGGGAAGGTGGGGCACGCCGAGATCAAGATCGGCAATTCGCCGATCATGCTGGCGGACGAGTACCCGGACATGGGGTATCGCGGCCCGAAGTCGCTCGGTGGCACGGCGGTGAGCATTCTCCTGTACGTCGAGGACGTGGACAGGCTCTTCGCGCAGGCCATCGCGGCCGGCGGCAAGGTGGACAGGCCGGTCAAGGACCAGTTCTATGGCGACCGGTCCGGCACGCTCAAGGACCCCTTCGGGCACGTCTGGACCATCGCGACGCACAAGGAGGACGTCTCGCCCGAGGAAATGCACCGGCGCATGGCGGCGTCCAAGAAGGAGGGGAGCGCCTAGCGAGATAAGCGGACCGGCCCGCGATGAGCCGAGCCAGGCTCGCGAACATCCGGGCGCGCGGAGTCGCGGGCGTCCGGCACGCCACGAAGGGACTGTCCGACCGCAGACTGCTCCGGTGCGTTCTCCGTATTCTCGCGAAGACCGTCCTCTGCTCCATCGCCACGGTCACCGCCGGCCATCGAGCGCACATCAACACGGCGTACTTCTGCTTCTCAGACGATCTGGAGCTCTACTTCCTCTCGCATCCCGGCTCGCTCCACTGCCGCAACCTGCAGGAGAGCCCGTCCATGGGGATGGCGATCTTCTCCTCCTCCCAGAGGTGGGGTGGCCCGGACCGGGGCGTGCAGCTCTTAGGGACCTGCAGGCAGGCAAGGGGATCTCAAGAGAAGAAGGCGGAAGGGCTGTACGGCAAACGATTCGCGGCGTATGCGCGCTGGAGGGCAAGCCTCGGGAAGGATGACGCGGCTCGCGATTACCGCTTCTACCGCTTCCTCCCGACCAGGCTCAAAGTGCTCGACGAGAGGACCTTCGGCGCGGCGGTTTTCGTGTCTGCCGACGTGAGACGAGGCTGACGTTCATTGGACTGAGGCGAAGCGGCGCGCTACCCGTCTGGCGATCCTCAGTCCGGCGTCGATTCACAGCGCCAGGCGGCGCAGGCGGAGGGCGTTGGCGATGACCGACACCGAGGAGAAGCTCATGGCGGCGCTGGCGATCATCGGGCTGAGTAGTAGGCCGAAGACGGGATAGAGGGCGCCGGCCGCGAGCGGAACGCCGAGCGCGTTGTAGACGAAGGCGAAGAAGAGGTTCTGGCGGATGTTGCGCAGCGTCCCCTTGCTGAGCCGGCGGGCGCGCACGATGCCCCGGAGGTCCCCCTTCACCAGAGTGATGGCGGCGCTCTCGATCGCGATGTCCGTGCCGGTCCCCATCGCAATCCCCACGTCCGCCTGAGCCAGCGCGGGAGCGTCGTTGATCCCGTCGCCGGCCATGGCGACCACGTAGCCCTGCAACTGCAGGCGCTTGACGACCTCTCCCTTCCGATCAGGCAGGACCTCCGCCTCTACCTCGGCGATCCCGAGACGCCTGGCGACGGCCTGGGCCGTGACGCGGCTGTCGCCAGTCACCATCACGATCCGCACGCCGTCGGCCGCGAGGTCCCGCAGCGCCTCCTCCGTCGTCCTCTTGACCGGGTCGGAGATCCCCAGGAGGCCGGCGATCCGATCAAGGATAAAAAGGATAGGGGATTGTATCTCGTCGCGCGTCGCGTCGATCGTGGGCGCGGGCTGAGGGGGCTGCCCGGCGCCGCGCGCCGGGCTCGAATCGCCCTTTCCGCCCCGCGCAGGGCGCCGCGA
>JACQRN010000046.1 GCA_016206515.1 Planctomycetota bacterium
AACCAGGGATGCCATGGGGAACGAGGTCGAGATCATGTACGACGAGAATGGGAATGCCCGATTCCTGCGTTCCCTGGACCGTTCGGAACTGACGGCAGCGGTCGAGGAGTTCATTACGGAGATGCGGTACGACGAGGTGAACCGCACTACGGTTTCGTGCGATCCCCTCGGACACGAGCGCCGCATGGGGCACGACTCCCGCGGCAACACGAGGTTCCAGGTCGATGCGGAAGGGAATGTCGTCAGGATGCGCGTGGACGGGCTCGGGAGGGTGGTGGAGCAGAGTCGTGTGTTGACCGCCGACGGGACTGGCGGGACGGCCCCTATCGGCAGCATTGATGTCCTCAACGAGTGGGACGACGACTCCCGGCTGGAGGCGCAGGCTGATGACAACGGGAGCCGAATCTCAACGACCTTTGACGATCTGAACCGCCCCGTGCACGGAGTCACGGCGGATGCGCTGTGCTACGAGGCGACGTTCAGCGGGACAAGCCAGCCGGTTGTGACGGTCGACGAGAACGGGACGGTGGTGCAGAGCCTCTACGACAGGAGCGATCGGCTTGTCTCAAGGAATGTGACCCGCGCCTCCGGCGTGGTGGGGACGACCTTCGAGAACTTCGCCTATGACGGGCAGGGACGCGTCGTCTTCGCGGAGAACGACGACTTCCTGGTCGGGATCCGCTACGACTCCCTGGGGCGGACCCTCTCGGAGCGGCTCACGGTGCGCGCGACAGGGGCTTCGTACCTGACTGCACACGAGTACGACGGGGTGGGGAACCGCACGGCAACCGGCTACCCAAGCGGGCGCAGGATCGAGCGGCAGTACAGCGACATCAACCGGTTGCGGGATGTCCGCGACAGCCTGGGGGTGATCGCGGGGTACTCCCACATCGGGTCAAGCCGGATCGAGCGCCGGACCCTGCGCAACGGCGTGACGATGGAGCCCTCTTACGACGGAGGGAGGCGTGTAACGGGCATCCGCCACGCTGGCTTTGCCGGGACGCTCGCGGACTTCCGGTACGGGTACAATGCGGAGGACAAGCGTCTGTACGAGCAGAGGATGCACGAGGGGGGCCGTGGCGATGCCTACTCGTACGACTCCGCGTACCGGCTTGTGGGGGCGTTGCTTGGTCTGCCGGACCCGGTGGGGCGCACGGGGACACCGACGTTGAGCCAGGCATGGCAGGTCGATGGCGTCGGGAATCGCAGGCAGCAGAACGTCGATGGTTTGATCGAGGACTACCAAGTCAATGCGGTGAACCAGTACATGGCGATCGCCGGGAGCGCCCGGTTCCACGACGGGAACGGGAACGTCGTGGGGGCGGGAGAGATCCAGTCTGCCCAGTACGACTACCAGAACCGGCTCTGTCGGGGCAGGACGTTCGGGGGGGATGTGGTGGAGCAGCGGTACGACCCCTTCGGGCGGCGCATGCAGGTGTTCGTCAACGGCTCTGAGACCCTTCTCTTGCACGATGGGCAGGCGGTCATCGAGGAGAGGAACGCGGTCGGTGCTGTAACGGCCCAGCATGTATGGGGAGAAGGGATCGACGAGCTCCTTCAGACAGAGAATGGGGCCGGGACCTTCTACTTCCATCCGAAGGCGCTCGGAAGCGTCGCCTTGGCGACCGACACAACAGGGCAGGCTGTGGAGCGGTACGAGTACGCACCTTTCGGCGCTCCAACCGTTCGGGACCCGATGGGCTCCATCCGGCCGATGTCCACGATCGGGAACCGTTACCTGTTCACGGGGCGCGAGTGGACGCCGGAGTTGGGCGTCTACCATTTTCGCAGCCGGGCCTACGACCCTGCGCATGGCCGATTCGTGCAGAGGGAGCCCTTGGCGCCCGTCATGAGCCGTTACGGATACGGCGGGCATGACCCCATCAACATCGTCGACGCGATGGGCATGTTCGATGTGGACATGGCGAAGAGGATCTTCCTGGAGACATATGGGGACGAGGGCCAGCGCCTCCTGAATGCGTTCGAGCAGCAGGGGCGCATCAAGGGACCCTATGGTGGAGAGCCGGAGGGAGGCAGGATCATCAGCGAGGGGCTCTGGTTTCGCACATGGGATCTATGGCTGGTGTCCGGGACCGTCGGACACAACATTTCGATCGACAAGGATGTCGATGAGCCGACGGCCGCGCGCATGATCTGGGAGATCCTCTACGACCACCCCAGCGCCTACGGCTTCACGCTCGACAAGGAAGCGAGGGACGTCCAGGGGTTTCATCAGGAGTTCGTTCGGACCGGCGCAGAGCTGACACGGACGGCTGTCGAGGTCGGCTATGGGGCTCTGGCTGGGGCCGGCGGCGCGATCGTGTTCGTCGCACGCGACATCGAGGAGGAAAACGTCGACATCTTCACGCTGGCCGCAGCGGCGCCGCTTGTGGGGCGGCTCGGTCGCGTCGGCCGGGTGAAGATCCTGACGCGCGCCGGACGGGTGGTGGATGAGTTCGACTCGGTCGACGAGTTCGTGGCGGGCCTGTGCTTCGGCGGCGAGACGCTCGTCGATACGGAATCGGGGCTCCGTCCGATCTCCAAGGTCGGGATTGGCGACCGCGTCTGGGGCTGGGATGCGGCGACCGGTGAGCGGGCATTGCACGAGGTGCTCCAGGTGACCGAGCGCGAGGCCCCTGCGGTCGTCGGACTCACGATCGGCGGCGAGGAGATCGCGGCGACTGCGGAGCATCCTTTCCTCCTGGAGGACGCGGGATGGATCCAGGCAGGGCATCTGCAGGCTGGCGACGTCCTGATCACGCGAGATGGATCCGCGGCCAGGGTCGACTCGATCCGCTCCCCCCCGGGGCCCCGCACCGTCTATAACCTGGAGGTCGAGGGGGCGCATACCTACTACGTCTCCAGCGCCAGGGTGCTGGTGCATAACAATCCGTGTGCTCAACCACCAGGGCGCGGGGGGGCTCCCAGGGGAGGCGAGCCAATTCGAAGGTTGGGATCGCTTCGTCACTCCACTACGAATGTTGAACAAGTCTTCAATAATCTGCAGAGGAATCACGGGATTGACCGGAATCTAGCGAGTGAGAGGCTCCACGCAATCAAGCGGTCAGCAGGGATGCGTGGCGCGGACAACGTGCTTTTCGATCGCACAGGGAACGTTTACAGCCCAACGACCCGGGAGTGGCTTGGGAGCCTAACTCAGGGGGGGGCGCGTGGACGATAGTCATCCACCCGCCGAGGCTGGCGGAGATTATGTATCGGTTGGAGGACCTGTTGATGAGACAGTCGTGACCTTAGCTCTGTATGGAGAGAACCTTGATCCGGGAGAGGTTACGAGAATCCTGAGGTGTAATCCCAGCCAGTCCTTCCGCAAAGGGGACCATCGGGAGGGACATGCTCCTGCATCGATGGGAGGCTGGTTCCTAACGATGCGGGGACGAAGCCCGCGGACGCCAGCGGGCCTCACGACAGACATTCTTGCTCGTGTCCCAGAGGAGTGTTCTGTGTGGGAACGCCTAGCGCGGCGCTTTAAGATCCAGCTTCGCTACGGAGTGTTTCAAGAGGGATGGAATCGCGGATTCGACCTTCCCCTTTCCCTGCTAGAGCAGGCTGTGAATATCCGAGCGGAGATGAACTTCGATATATATCTGAGTGCCCATGGCAAAGGTGAGCAGTGACTGGGTGTGCACTGCGCGTGCAGAATCCCCGGACCCCGTAACCCCCTGGCGTCTCTTGGGATGACCTGACGGACAGAGTTCGGAAGTGTCGCGCCGGATGCCTGCGCCAGCGGGTGGGCCCTTCGATCTCATCCCCACCGCGCCCGCCCCAGCATCTTCATGAAGTTCGGCCTCCGCCGGTTCGCCTCGCGGATCTGCCCGACGTAGGCCTTGAACTCCTCTTCCCGGTAGATGGGGATCGCCATCCCTGGGATGCCGGCCTTGCGCCCCGGGAGATGCCAGCGCGACCCGAATTTGTCGCACCCCCCGAGTACGCTCTGCCCCCGGACGCGCACATGGGGATCATGGAGCCGCCGGGATTCTCGGACCGCACGCTCTCCCGCGCCGCGGAGATCCTGGATGCGTTCGCGCCGGGGGAGCACGTTCTGCCCGAGCTCCTGCGGGAGTTCTTCCCTCGGAGCAGTTTCGGGTTCATCCCCTCCCAGGCGATGGGGGCGATGGGCATCGCCGCCGACACGCGCTTCCGGGGCGTGCCGATGGACCTTCCGGCCCGCGAGTTCCTGGAGGCGTTGGGGGACTGTCCCGAGAGCCGCCACCACTTGGCGGCGCTCCTGGCGGTTCTCCTCCGGGGGGAGCTGACCTGCGACTTCCTGGAGCGGCCTGATGACGGGCAGGATCCGATCGAGCACACGCTGGACCTGGACCTGCGGCGCGGGCGGCTGCAGGCGGCTCTGCGCGGGGACGGGTACGTGTTCGATCCGGAGCGTGGGGCGCTCGTCTTCACGGGGTCGGAGGACCTCCCTGCGCGGAATCCGTCCGACGTCCGGTCCTCCCCGACTCCCCCGCCCCCTGCGCCATCCCCGGCACCCGCAGCCGGCGGAAACCGCATGCGCCTGGAGGGGGCGTACTGGCACATCGAGTTCCGGGGACAGGCTCTCCCCCCGGTGAAGGACTCCAAGGGGATGCGGTGCATTGCCGTGCTCCTGGGGCGTCCGCAGAGGCAGGTGGGCGTCCTGGAACTCAACGATGTGGCGGAGGGGCGGGCTCGCCCGGAACGTTCACCCGGGTCACATGGCGCGGCGGGAGGGACGCGGCAGAAGCTCCTGGATCGGGAGGCGCGGCGCGACCTGGCGCATAGGCTCCGGGCTCTGGCGCAGGAGCGCGAGGAGATCCGGGAGACGGGGGAGGACCACCGGGCCGCGGAGATCGACGAGGAGTGCGGGAAGATCGAGAAGCAGATCCGCAGCGCGACGGGGCTCGGCGGGCAAGACCGGGGCTTTGCGCAGGAGCGCGCCCGCGCGCGGAGCAACCTGACCCAGCTGATCAAGCGCGGGGTCAAGGCGATCGGGCATGCGAGCGCGGAGCTGGGGAGGTTCCTGGCGACGACGCTCCATACGGGGGAGGTCTGCGCGTACTACCCGGATCCGTCCGATTCCGTGGTCTGGACGATCGATCTGCCGCGCGTCCAGGGGTGAAGGTTTTCCTTCTGTAACGCGTTCCGTTCACATTGTGAAAGGGTCCGTTCACGCCTCTGGGGGTAGGGGGACGGCGTTCCCCGCCAGGAGGCGCGATGCGGTACGTGACGTACAGAGGGCTGCTGGAGCACCTGCGCTCACACGGGGTGGACGTGACCCGGCGCATGTTGGCCTATGCGATCGAGCGCGGACGGCTGGCGGATCCGGCGAAGAGCACGTCGGGGCAGAGGATCTGGAGCGAGGCGGAGTTGGAGCAGGTCCTGCGGCACTTCCGGACGCCGAGGCCCCCGGCGCGCCACGGGAGGCGGTTCGGACAGGTGATCTACGAGGGCGAGGTCCGGTTGGGGAGGCGTCCCGGCCAGGAGGGGACGTAGATGCCGCGCCTCTGCGGGTCACCCCCCTCCCTGGATGTCGAGGTCGTGAAGTCGGCGGCCCGCGGGCGCTGGCTGGACATCCTGATCGCGCTGGCGGCAGTTCTGGAGGTCGCGTGCGCGAAGGTCGGGAGGCACGTTCCCTGCCCGCGGCATGGTGGAAGAGATGGGTTCAGGCTGTTCAAGGACGCGGCCGAGACGGGTGGAGGGGTCTGCAACTCCTGCGGCACCTTCGCGGACGGATTTGCGCTCCTGCAGTGGGCCAATGGCTGGAGCTTCCCGCAGGCGATCGAGGCGGTCGCCTCGCACCTGGGGATGAACGGATCCGTCCCGGAGCCCTCGATCGGGGCGCTGTTGCCGGTCCCGGCCTCGCCGGTTCCGACCAGGGGGACCCCTTCCAGGGAGAAGCGCACCTGGCCCCTGGAGCGCCTGGAGGAGATCTGGAAGAAGGGCGAGTCTTCCGCCCCGCGCGTGTCGGAGTACCTGAAGCACCGCGGCCTGTCGGGCGAGGTGCCCGAGGCCCTGCGGTTTGACCCCGCCCACCCCTACTTCGAGGACCGGAAGCTCATCGGGAAGTTCCCCGCGATCCTCGCCCAGGTCCTGGACGTGCGGGGGGAGTTGGTCGCTCTGCTCCGGGTGTACCTGGCCACCGACGGCCCCGGCAAAGCGAAGGTCGCCGAGCCCAAGAAGCTGACGCTCCCGACC
>JACQRN010000047.1 GCA_016206515.1 Planctomycetota bacterium
GAGAAGACCAGGTGGCCGGTCAAGGCCGCGTTAATCGCGATCGTCGCCGTCTCCTGATCGCGAATCTCGCCGACCATGATCACGTCGGGGTCCTGGCGCAGGAACGAGCGCAGGGCCGAGGCAAAGGTCAGCCCGATGCCCGAGCGCACCTGCACCTGGTTGATGCCCTCGATGCGGATCTCCACGGGATCCTCGATGGTCATGATGTTGATCTCCGGAGAGAGGATCTCCCCGAGCGCGGCGTACAGCGTCGTCGTCTTGCCGCTCCCCGTGGGGCCCACGTGCAGGATCATGCCGTACGGTTTCTGGATGATCTCCCGGTAGAGCACCACGTTCGGGGGGGAGAACCCCATCTGATCGAGCTTCCGGATCGACCCGGTCCGGTCCAGGATGCGCATGCACACCTTCTCCCCGTGGGCGAGCGGCGCGGTCGAGACGCGCAGGTCGATGTCGATGCCGCTCTTGCTGAACTTCTTGAACACGATCCGGCCGTCCTGGGGAAGCCGCCGCTCGGAGATGTCGAGCTCGGACATGATCTTGATGCGCGCCACGAGCGCGCGCTTGACGGTGGCCGGGAGCTTGATCCGCTCCTCGCAGATGCCGTCGACCCGGTACCGGACCATGACGTCGTTCTCGAGCGGCTCGACGTGGATGTCGCTGGCGCCGCGCGTATAGGCGTCCTCGATGATCCGGTTGGCGAGCTGGACCACCGGCGCGCTCTCCTCCGTGACGTTCTCCTCGACGGAGAGGGTCTCGGCGGAGGCGGTTCCGTACTGGTCCGTGATGGCGGCCGTCACGTCCGCGATGTCGCCGGCGGGGGGGAAGACGCGGTCGATCGCCTTCCGGATGAAACTGTCGGGCGCGACCAGGACCTCCCCGATCTCCAGTTGCGTCGCCAGGGCGAAGGAATCCCTGCGCTGGATGTCCAGGGGGTTCGACATCGCGATCTTCAGGGAGCGGGTGGTCGTCTTCGCCAGGGGGAGGATCGTGAAACGGCGGAGCGTCGGCTCCCCGATGAGTTTCAGGAGCTTCTCATCGGGTTCGAAGGTCTTATCGGCGGGGAGCAGGGGGTGGCGTGTGAGGCGCGCGACGTAGCGCGCCATCTCCACCTCGTCCGGCTTGCGGTCTGGGTCCTGGATGCGGGCAAGGAAGTCCCCCGTATACCCAGCGACCTCCTCCAGGAGGGAAAGGTCCTCGCGCGTGAACCGCTTGTCCTTCGTCGTCTTGTTCAGGGCCTGGATCGCGCCGATCGTCTTGTCCCGCGAGCGGAGCGGCACCGTGATCATGGAGCGCGTCTCGAAGCCGGTCTCGGAGTCGACGCGGCTGGCGAACCGGGGGTCCTTCCTGGCGTCCTCGACGAGGTCGCTCTTCGCGCTGCCGATGACCGCGCCGACGATCCCCTCCCCCGAACGCAGGCGGATCTTCTTAAGCTCCCCGGCGCGCTTGATCAGCTTCTCCGCCCGTTCCGGATCGCCCCCGGCGGCCTCTCGCGCGTAATGGATGTGGGCGAAACGGATCCCCTCGTCCTCCGAGAGGAAGACCGTGATCGCCTCGGCGCCGACCGCCTCGACGACCTTCTGGATCGTGATCGCCACGACGGTGTCGAAGTCCTCCTTGGAGAGTTTCCGGTGGCCGGTCAGGCGCTTGAGGAGGGCGCTCAGGACCGAGACGTCGGAGATCGCTGCACACATGCCGCCGCGTAGCGTACGGTGCACCGGGGGGCGACGGAAGCGGCTGGAACCTGCTACCCTGGCGCCAGGATGGGCGGAAAAGCCACCCTGCTAGAGCGCGTACGACGGATCCGGCAGCGCGATGGGCGGTATGCCCCGGAGGCGTACTCGTTTCTGTTGGAGGCGCTCGATTTCACGGTCCGGCGACTGGGGAAGGCCCGCCGCACGGGGGACGAGCGGCACGTCACCGGATCGGATCTGGCCCAGGGGGTCCTGGACTGCGCGTTGGACCGGTTCGGCCTTCTCGCGGAGGCGGTGCTGGCCGGATGGGGGATTCGCGGGACGGAAGACCTGGGGGAGATCGTTTTCAATATGGTGGAGGACGGACTGATGGGGAAGTCGGGCCGCGACCGCCGGGAGGATTTCCACGGCGTGTTCGACCTGCGCGGCGCGATCCGCCACAAGTTCCGCATGGAGGGGAAATGGGAGAACGCGAGCACGAGCGGGTCCTAGCGGAGCTCCAGGCGCAAGGACGCAAGGAGCGGGCACGGCGCAGGGGGACCGTCCTGACGATCCTGGGGTTCGGCGTGGCGCTGGCGGTGCTCGCCGTCTGCGGCTGGGGGATCCTGCATGTCGACCAGGCCAAGATCAAGGAGGGGTTCGCGCCGCACGCCCAGACCCCCCGCGAGTTCTACCACCTGGTGGGGTATATGGCGGCGCTCGCGCTGGACCTGGTGTTCACGGTCTACCTGACATGGAGATTGAAGGCGCACATCTGATGGGGATCGAGGGTTCGTTGGAGTGGCCGGGGGCGGACGACGGCGGGCTCGACCCGGAGTCCCAGGCCCGGATCCGGAAGCACTTCGCGCCGCTCGGACGCGTCCTGACGCTCGACGACGAGCCCGATATCCGCTCCCTGATCCGCCGCTTCCTGGAGACGGCCGCCTACGAGGTCCTGGAGGCCGAGCGCGCCGAGGAGGCGCTCTCGCGGGTCGCGAGCGAGCGGGTCGACGCGATCCTCCTCGATTTCTCCCTGCCGGGGATCTCGGGGGACGAGTTCCTCGGACGGCTGCGCACCGTGCCGCTCCTGCGTGCGTCCCTCCCGGTCCTGGGGGTGACCGCCTGCGGCGACGAGGCGCTCATCGTGCAGAGGATGCGGCTCGGCCTGCGCGACTTCCTGGTCAAGCCGTTCTCCCGCCGGCAGCTCGTCGAGAAGGTCGACACGGTGCTCGGGGTCAACCGCCTGGCGCTCCTGGGGGCGATCGCGGGCACGGGACAGAAGGGGCCGGCGTGAACCTGCCGAACGCGCAGCGGTACGCTCGGGACGCGCTCGCCTATATCGAGTCGCATGATATGGAAAAGGTTTATGGAAGCGCGATGAAGGCGATCCTGGAGGCCCCGCAGGCTTGCGAGGTGTACGGGCCGGTCCTCGGACGGCTCCTGGCCCAGGGGCACACCGCGTTCGCGGAGCGGCTCGTACGCGAGGCCGCCGCGCAGGCGGAGGGGATCCCGCCTCCCCTGTGGAACACCGCCGCCTGCCTGCGGGCGCGCCTACGGGGGGATCTCGAGGGCGCCGCGACGCTGCTTCGCCGCGCCCTCGACGGGAGGGCGGATCCGGCGACCCGCACGAACTTGGGCGTGATCCGCTGGCAGCAGGGGCGCTCTGTGGAGGCGGCATCGCTGTGGACCGAAGTACTCGCGCAGGGGGGGGGATCCAAGCGGGCCGAGTACCTCCTGTGCGCGCTCCAGGCCGGACGCAACCGCGCGCCGGACGAGGCCGCGAAGGGTGCGACATCGTGCACCGTCTTCCCGCTTCTGGTTCCGTCGTTCCTGCCGGATATGGAGGGGGAAGGGGGCGGCGGCATCCGCATGAGGCTCCTGGGGCAGGATCCGCAGGGGTGGGAGCTGGGGTACCCGCGCGCCTCGCGGCCCCAGGCGATCGAGAAGGATGCTGACCTCCTCGTCGCGGCGTGGGACCAGCAGGGGCTCTGGGTCGGGCACGGCCGCGTCGGGGAGGTCCGGGAGGACTCCGATTCCGCGCGGGCCCGGGTGTCGATGCGTTCCGCGCGGTTCGTCCAGAGGCGGCGGAGCGTCCGGATCCCCGGGGAGCGGTTCTGCTCGGTGAAGGTCGTCCTCGACCCGCCCGCGGCGGGCTCGCCGCGCCGGGCCGTCCCCCCGAACAGGGTGCTCGACATCTCGGCGGGCGGGGTGTGTCTGCACATCACGAAGGCGGACGAGATCCCCCACGCGGTCGAGGTGGATGTCGAGATCGGGGAGGCCGGCGTGATCCGGACCGCCGCGGCGCTGCGCAGGCAGATCCGCCGCCTGACGGGGTACGAGGTCGCGCTCGAATTCCTCGCCTCCCCGAAGACGCTCGAGGCGATCGCCCGCCAGGTTCACGCGCGGCAGATCGAGCGGCTCCGGACGCGCGGGGAATGAGCACGACACCCGGTGCCGGCGCCGATCCCGGCGGGACGAACCCGCCTCTCTGGCTCCCGGTGCCGGCGCTTCTCCACTCCGTCTACGAGGAGGGGCCGTTTCGCGCCTGCACGGTCTGCCGGCAGAGCCTCGACGATGGGCGCTTCTACCAGGTCGCCAAGAAGTTCGAGGGGAAGGAGACGATCCTGGAGATGGCGATCTGCATGACCTGCGCCGCCGGGACCTCCAGCGAGTTCTCCGAGCGCTCGATGTCCCGCTTGCAGAGGTTCTACACGCAGGAGCTGAAGCCGACCGAGTCCCCCCATGCGTGCCATGCCTGCCGAACGCCGCGTGATGTTGCGCGCGGGTACGAGGTGGCCGGGATCTGTACGCGCGGGCACATCGTCGCACCGGTCCTGGCGATCTGCGCCTCGTGCTCGGAACGGGTCATGGCGGATCTGTCGAAGAAGACCAGGGATCGATACGGGGAGTTCTTCCACGACAACTTCCCGGGGCTCCCGAAGGAGCTTGATCTCGTTCCTTTGATCTAGGACCTACCCCTTGTCGTAGGTCAGGATGGAGCGGACCGGCCGGGGGGCGAGCGACCGGCGGCCGTTGAGGAACGACAGTTCGATCAGGAACGAGCACCCGGCGACCTTCCCGCCGAGTTGCTCGACGAGGGCGCAGCAGGCGGACATCGTGCCGCCCGTGGCCAGGAGGTCGTCGACGAGGAGGACCGACGCGCCGGGGCGGATCGCGTCCCGGTGGATCTCGAGGGCATCGGAGCCGTACTCGAGCTGGTACCGGACCGCGTGCGTCTCGGACGGGAGCTTGCCCGGCTTGCGGATCGGGATGAACCCCGCGCCCAGGAGGTTGGCGATCATCGGCGCGAAGATGAACCCGCGCGCCTCCGCCCCCGCCACGACGTCCACGCCGTTCCCCCTCCAGGGGGCCGCCATCGCCTCCGCCGCCCCCTGGAGCGCGGCGGGGTCCTTCAGCAGGGGGGTGATATCCTTGAAGAGGATCCCCGGCTTCGGGAAGTCGGGGATGTCACGGATGAACCGGGCCAAGTCGGGTTTTCTCGCCATGGAGGGCGGATTGTACGCTGGACCGCCCGCCGCGCGCAGCGGAAGCATCACGAGGAGGGAAACGTCATCTCCCGTATCGACGCATTCCGCGCGCAGGATGCGCGCGGGGGCGCAGCGGAGGGACAGGGTCCCCGCGCCGGACGATGGGGCAGAGAGGCGCGGGGTGTTCCGAAGCATCGCGACGAGCGTGGTGGGCTCGGAAGCCCCCTTTGCCCCTTGTAGAACAGCGCAGCCGGATGCGGCGGATTGCAACCTCTTCCCGCCAAGGTTCCCGCCAGGGTGGGCGTAGCCACGTCCCCAGACCCCGGATGGAGGTCGGCCCCGTGATACGGATGCACGAGATGGCAGCGGAGTTGATTGCCTCGTAGCGCCTGCCCGATAATCCACGGCTCGTGCGCCTCACGGGCAAGATTCTGCTTGTCCTGGCCGCCGTCGGAGCCGGGTCCGGGGCGACATGGCTGGCGACAAGGGAAGGGCCTGCGCTACCCGCGCAGCCGGCACCGGAAGCCCCGTACCCTGCCCGCGTCCTGGTCGAGTCGCTCTGCGCCAATGCGGCGGATCCCGCCAAGGCGGAGCCGTACATCCGCGCGCTGGGAGCGCTGGGGAGCGAATCGCTGCCGCACCTGCGGGGCTGGCTCAAGAGGCCAGACGCCCCGGCCGCGGAGCAGGGTGCGCTGGCGTGCGCCCTGGTGGAGACGGACGATCCATCCGCGCTGGAGGATGTCCGGAAGGCGTGGCAAGGGCTCGCGGGTGCCCCCGGCGGGGCCGAAGCCCGCCGGGCGATTCTCCATCGGCTGATCCCTCGCCGCTCTCCGGAGCATGTGAATCTGCTCCTGCGGTTGTGGGGCGAGGAGCCGGAGGGGGAGACGAAGCGATTCCTGCGCGACGCGCTGGTGGCCCTGGGGTCCGACGCGCTGCTGCGCCCGGTGTTCGAGTCTACGGCGGAGAGCCAGGGGCTGGATCCTGCGCAGGTGGGGGCGCTTTTGGAGGAGGCGGGGAGACGGCAGGAGGCGCGCACGGAGGCGCGGGCGCTGGCGGAGTTACGCGGGACGGACCCGGAGGTGCTCCTGCGGCGCTGCGCCGCCATCCTCGACCGCCCCGGCACGACAAACAAGAGCGCGGCGATCCTGCATCTGGGGGATCTGGCGAACGAGGAGGCGAAGTCCTCCTTGTGGGGGTACGCGTGCCGGAGCGAGGAAGAGGCTGGGTTGCGTGGACAGGCGCTGGCGGTCTATTGCAGGCTGGCCAGCCAGGAGGAGGCCTCGCGAGTCGGTGAGTTCTGCATTCAGGCGGATACGACGATGCGCAGCGTGGCGCTCTCTGCGGTCGAGAGCAGCGGAAATCTCGCGCATATGGGGTGGCTTGGGAGGCTGACGGCGGACGGCGGCGCCCTGGCCGCGGACCAGCTGGCTCGGCGGACGTACGACCAGTTACGGATGCTGCAAAACCGGCGATCCCTGGGGATTGAGAAATAGGGGGGGCGGCATGCGAAGGCTCACATTTCTATTGCTGATGGGTCTTGCGACCGGTGGGGCGGTCCCGGCGCTGGCGCATGACGACGACAACGGGCATCGCGATCCCCTCGACAGGCTGGCGCGGGAGGTCGCGCGAGAGATCAAGCATGTCCTGGATCACGCGGAGCGGAGCCTGGACCGGGTCGACCGGCAGAACACTCCGCACCACGCCCGCAACCGCGACGCCGAGTTGCGCGAGGTGGCCGAGCATGTCGTGCGCGAGATCAAGAGGGTGGAGGAGGAGATCACGCGCGAGATCCGCAAACTGGCGCGCAAGACGGGACGGACCGAGGAGGATCTGCGGGCGGACCTCGCCGTACGCGTCAGGCTACTGGCAGGCGAGGCCGTCGAGGTTCGCCTGATCGCGCTTCTGGAGCGCCTGCGGGGTTTCCTGGGAACGACGACCGGGAGGACGCGCGAGGCGATCGAGAGGGCGATCGCGCGGATCGTGCAGACCTCGCGGGTCTTCGACCGGACCCCGCCGGTGATCGCGAACCTCGTCCCGGCTCCCGATTCCATCCTCGCGGAGCCGCGCCCGGCGATCTCGGCGTCCTTCTCGGATGCTCTCTCGGGAGTGGATGCTGCAAGCGCGAGGGTGCGCCTGGACGGCCAGGACCTGACGGCGCTGGCGACGATCCTCGCAAGCGGCCTCTCCGTCACGCCTCCGGTCGATCTTGTCGATGGCCCGCATACGGCCTCGGTGGAGGTGTCCGATCTGGGAGGGAACCGCGCGATGGTCTCCTGGTCCTTCACGACGGATGCGACGGCCCCGGAGATCGCAGTGGCCGATCCGCAGGACGGGACGATCGTCCAGACTGCGACCCCGCCGATGCGGGTGACCTACGCGGATGCCACGAGCGGAGTGGACCTCACGAGCCTCGTGATCCTCCTCGACGGGATGGACATCACGCCAAGGTTCGAGAAGACCGCGACGGAGGCGACGTTTACTCCACAGATAGCCGACGCCCTTGCCGACGGTCCCCACACGCTCCAGGCGCGGATCCTGGACCGTGCGGGGAACGAGGGGGCGGCGCTATCGGCGTTCACGGTGGTGACCTCGGAGCCGGACACGACGCCGCCGGAGGTGGAGATCGTGTTCCCCAGGCCGAGCGCCGCGGCACCGCAGGTGCAGGCATTCGAGGGGACGGATTGGGAGTTCATCGTAGGCGCGAAGGATCCGGGCCCGAACGCCTCGGGGATCCGGGAGGTGCGGTTCCTGGTGGACGGGGCCCAGGTGGCCATCGACACGGAGGCTCCGTTCCGGACAAGCGTGTCGTTCCCGGAGGGGATCGTGGGCCAGACGCGGACGCTGACGGCGTTGGCGGTGGACGTGGCGGGGAACCAGGCGATTTCGGATTCCGTCGTCGTGACCTTTGTCATGCGGCCGGCCACGGGGGCGATCGCGTTCCGCGCATCGGGAGCCCCTGCCACGATCCAGGCGGGCGAGCTGTTCCCGGGCCCCGTCACGATCGAGGCTGTGGACGCAGGCGGGAACGTGGATCCGGACTACGTGGGCACGATTCTCTTCTTCACCTCGGACTCCCGCTCGTTCCTGCGGTTCTTCCGCACGGCGACCTTCGCGGCGGCGGACGCGGGCGTGATCCAGGTGGACCTGAACGCGCTCGCGTTTGGCCAGCCGCCGTTGTTGACGGCGGGCACGCAGGTGATCGCGATGGCGGACCTGTCGAACCCGGCGCGGGATCAGGGGGTGATGCTGGTGGATGTGCTGCCCGGCCCGCCGGCGCTTCTGGATTTCTCCCCTCAGACGCGCTCCGTCATGCCGAGCGGAGGGAAGGTGTTCCCGGTGGAGGTTCTCCTGACCGACGCCTTCGGGAACTCGATTCCCGGGATCGAGGTGCGGCTGGAGGTGTTCGAGGACGGGACTCTCACGCAGACCCTGACCGCAACGACCTTCAACCCGGCGTTGTTCGGTGCGCGGATCGGGAGCGCGACGAACCGGGTGGTGTTCCGAACGGGCGTGTCCTCGGTCCCGGCGCTAGGGGAGCGTGAGTTGCAGCGGCTGGTCGACGCGACGCTGACTCTGGAGGGGCTCCCCTCGGTGGTACGGGCCGGGGACGACGTGACGATCCGCTTTGCGGTGCTGGACCGGGACGGGGAGCCGGTTCCCCAGGTACGGGTTCACATCCTGGGGGAGCACGGATTCACCGGGGACCTCGTCATCAGCGAGCCGACGGAGTTCACATCATTTCTGCAGACTGCGAACCGGTTCAGCCGGATCCGCCTGACGGCGACGGAAGGGCCGCTGACCTCGGAGATGGAAACCTACGTGCAGCATGGGACGCCGGTGTTGGAGGAGGACCGGTTCGGTGTGGAGGGGCCCGCGACGCTGGCGGAGTTCCTGGCGGGAGTCGAGGACGTGATCCGCCTGACGGCGACGGACCAGTTCGGAAACTTCACCTTCTACGAGCAGGTCCGTGTGACCCTCACGCTGAACGGACGCGTGACGACGGGGGTCTACTCCTTCGGCAAGCTCTCGGGGGGCGTGCTCCGGATCGCGCTGGATCCGGAGCTGACGTTCGATGGGGCGGTCCTGTCGGCGAGCGAGGGGGGCTTGGCCACGATCACGGTAGAACTGCTCAGCACGGGGCAGAGGATCACCGCGGAGCGGGAGATCCTGCCCACGCCGAGCCGGATCCTTGGGAAAATCGGGGTGCATCGCGGCGGGGCGGTCGCCCCCTTGCCGGAGGTGCGCTTGGCATCGTCGCAGTTCGTTTTGGGTCGTGTGGCGCACATCGGGTGTCAGCAGGTGCCGGGCGGGGCCTCCACGGGGCCCCAGGTGGTGTTTACGACCGTTCCGACCGTCATCTCTGAAGGGGGGGCACAAGCAGAGAGTGTAGTCCTGTCGGGAGACGGGAAGACGGTACAGATTGTCCTGCCTGCCGGTGCATCGCAGTTCCCGACGGCGCTACGGGTATCCGGGATGATGGTGCAGACGCTGGGACCCGAGCAGGGGCCGTCCGTGAGGAGCCGTCTCGTGCTTGCGGGGCCGGTGTCGGCCCTGGGGCCGGTGGGGTTCGTGATCAACCCGGTGGTGCGGTTCGTGTCGGAGTCGTTCATCATCAGGGGGAGCGCGGGGGCGGATCTGGACGGGTTGGTCTCGCCTGCGTTTGTTTTTATGGCGGACCCGACGATTCCCCATGCCGCCGTCCAGGTGGTGGGGAGGATCGGAGGCGGGAGACCTCCGGACGGGGTGGTCATCGTGGCGGTGGCGGATGGCCAGGTGTTCCCGGAGTCGATCGAGGCGACGTTGGAGAGCGTCGACGCAGGAGGGGACCCGGTGGAGGGAGGGGAGATCCCCGGCTTGCGCCGGATCGCCCTTCTGCGGATCGCAGACACGGCGTATGCGAGCCGCCCGATCACGGTGGTGGATCCGACGCGGCGGCCCTTGGCGGGTTTGACGCCGACGGATCCGGTTGACGAGGGGATGATCGCGGGGCTCCCAGGTGGAACGGTGCGGGTGTCGGTTCCCGCGACGCTTCCCCCGTCTGCGCCGCCCCTGACCGATTCGCTGGGCATCCTGGGATTCGACGGGGATGTGAAGGTGACGGTGGGGGCGGGGGAGCCGCCGGTTCCCGGGGAGAACGGGTTCCGGCACCTGGACTTCTCGATCTTCCGCGACAGGACGCCGGAGCTCCGGTTCCGGCTGGAGATCCCCGGGTTCGAGACGAGGGCGGTATACAACCCGCTGTTTCCCATATTCGATTTCGAGGCGGAGATCCAGTTCGAGGTGCGCAGGAGCGGCGAGGCGTTTGCCGTCGCGACAGGAAATCTGTGGGGGCTGACGGCGAACGGGAGGCCGCTGTTCCCGGAGGTGGAGGACGGCGCCGTGGTGGTCCGCTTCGGCCCGGGGACCCTGAACGAGGAGCCCCTGGTGGTCGGGGTGAACGAGTTCGATCTCGCGGTAGAGATGTTTTCCCCACAGGATCTCCTCCCTCTGTGGGGACTTGTTACACAGAAGTTTAGAACGCTCGCTTATGCGGAGGATGCCCTCGACCCCCAGAGCGGCGAGACGGTCGTCGAGGGGGGATGGACACAGGAGACCTTCGATTCCCGGGACACGATCTCCCCGGTCACGGCCGACAACGAGTTCGGCGTCGAGGAGGAGCAGTTCGTCCTCGACAGCCGGTTGCGGATGTTCTTCAAGGCCGACGATCCGGAGACGCCTGCCAACGAGGGGCTCACCGACGCCCGGATCTCTGACCTCCTGGCGCTGAACCGCTTCGCCCCGCACGGGCTGGACAGGGACCGGGGGCTCGTCTCCGTGCGTGCATCTCGGAGGATCGCCGGCCAGGAGCTGATCGACCTGCGCGACAGCCCGCCCAACCAGCCGGACGTGGACCGGGCGCAGTTCGTGCACTCGCTGGAGTTCGTGCGCCCGCGCTTCAACGGGGACGGGGTCCAGGTCTTCAATCCAGCCCAGCAGCCGGTGGTCGATTCCATGGATGTCGTCGTCCCCGTGGACAACGCCGTCGTCAGCGAGGCGATCCGACGGGATGAGCAGGGCGGGTCGGCGGGGCAGATCGTCCATCTGAACCCGTACCGGCTCCAGGTTGTTATGCCCAGCCTGCCGGATGACGGTGTGGTCGATGCGTTCAACGCTACATTTATCCGGAACGCCGACGGTGCCGAGGTGTCCCTGCACATGACGGAGACGGCATCTGATTCCAATGCGTTCACGGGAGCGGATGCCGGGGTCTCTGCCACGCTGACCTTGCGTCTCGGTGAAGGTGCCGGATCTGGCACACAGGACGGTATCGCTGTGGACGTAGAGTCTGTCGCGTTCGGGATCCCGTTCGAGGGAACAAAGCTCCTGGGCGAGACAGGACTGGATACGCGCGTCTTTCGAGAGACCGGTGTCCAAGTCGAGGTGACGGTATTAGGACAGATCGGTCCCGCCACGGTGGACGCGATCCAGGTGCGCCTGCGGACGTTTGATGGTCGGGAGAACGCTCAGGTGCTCACCGAGACGGCGGTTGGTTCACAGGTCTTTGTGGGGCCGACGGAAAGTGCGACGGTGTTCGATGTGGCCGGGCAGCCATCTTTGGCATCGCCTGTGGTCGTGGGTGGTCCGGGAGGGCACGTTCTCTTCTCCATGGTCGTCACGGACGACGTCCTGGGCATTCCTGCGGAGCCTGTGGGCGTACAGGAGACCGCGCCGGGGTCGCTCGTCTTCACCAACGACCGCCAGGAGGACGCGACGGTACTGGAGGCTCCAGAGGCCGGAGAGGTGCCGGCCCTGGATCTTCTCCAGGAGAACATCCGGGAGGCGCAGCAGTTTCTGGTTCGCGTGGTCGAGCCTGCCGGATCCTTGTCTGGCATCACCATGGAGAGCGTGGATGACGCGGGTGACGTCTCGGCCCAGAGGTTCATCCCCGTTCGCTCCATCGGAGGCGTCTACTTCGAGAGCAGTCGGCCGCTCCTGGCGCTGGCGGAAGATCCGGACGCGGAGTTCTCGCAGGCGTTCTCCTCGGACTTCCTGTTTGTGCGGGATGCGAACCTGCGCGCACGGAAGGGAAGCGTGGAACGGGTGAGGCGTGAGGCGCGCATCGTGGCGCTCGGGGACAGCCTCACTGCGGGGATGAATTCGGGGAATCTGCGGAGCCGCTTCCAGAGGCTCGCGTACCCAGGTCTGCTTGGGTACCGGATGGGGCCGAGGTTGGGATTTCCAGACTATCCTGGGACTGGACGGCCATCCCCCATCTTCAACGTTGGCATCGAGACCTTCCTGTCCGACATCGCGGTGTTGCCACCACCGGCAACCAGCATCCGCAACCCGGGGGGGACGTACCAGAACATGGGGACGCCGGGCGCGCGCCTACGGGACTTCCTGGCTGTCAATCCCACATTTCCATCCGCGGCGGACACACCGACAGGCGATTTCCAGGTCTTCTTCGACGACATCCTTGCGGGTGCGCGCACCGGGGTTCAGAAGGCCGCCGACCAGAAGTCTGTCCTTGCCACCGTGTTCCTTGGGAACAATGACACCCTGCTTTCCATCATCAACGGGGAGAGGGCGGAGTTCCTGACCTCTGCCGCATCCTTCCGGACGGATTTCAGGACGCTCCTTGACGGGCTTCGAGCAGCGCAACCGTCGCCGGATATCGTCGTCTACAAGTTGCCGGATACGAGCGGGATCCCGATCCTTCGGCCTGTCGGTCAGCCGATCGGGAAAGTCTTTCCGTTCACCGTCAATGCGACGGCGCATGGATTCATTGGTATTCGACTGACCGAGTTCCTGGCGAACTCGCGGGCGACAATCGTTGGTCAGCCATCGCCTCCAGCGGGAACGAAGGTTTCGTTCCTGGCGTTCGGAGATCTGTTGACAGAACTTCTTGTCGACGCGTTCGAGACGAAGACGTTGAATGCGGTCATCGGTGCGGGCGGCATGGATGTTCCATTGGCGGCAGATGCTTCAGTAGCGCCCGATTTCTTGGTGCAGGTTCGTACCCGAGTTCAGGAGTTCAACCAAGCGATTGAGGAAGTTGTCAATGACATCAACACCAACGTCATTGCCACCCAGGCTCCGCCAGGGAATCCGATCCTCGTCGTGGACACGCAGGCATTGTTCGACAGTTTCGCAGCACCCGGGACGGAGGAAGAGAACTGCATCACCCGCCGGCCAGGGGTACGGCTGGGGTCGGGGGACGCGGAACGGGTGGTCAACAACTTCTGGTGCGGGGGGCTATTCAGCCTGGACGGTGTCCATCCGAGCGTTACGGGGCAGGCGATCTTGGCAGACGCGCTCATCGAGAGGGTGCAACAAGCCATTGATCCGGATTCTCCCCAGCTACCGAAGATTCCTCGTGGCGCTACGCACTTCAGCGGGACCCCACTCCGGAGATGGATGCGCTCCGCGTACACAGACGCAGACTTCAACAACATCCTCGGCCAGGACCCGCGGAACAGGCGGTAGGCCGTGGTCCGCACCTCCTCCTGGCTACTCCTGTTGGCTCTGGGGGGCTGTTGTGGTGAAACGGGAGCGCGGGTTGGGCGGCTGGAGTCCTTCGGCTATCCCCTGGTGGACGCGCTCGTGAAGGAGTGCTGTACGCAGTACGCCTGGAGGGCGCCAGAGTCCGCGGAGGCCGTCATCTCGGCAGGCCGGGAAGCTGTGCCCGCATTGCGTGCAGCGGACGAAGGGGCCGATGATCCCGACATGTTGGTGTGGGTACGCGTGTGTCTGCGGTGTATCGAGAACGGGTGGACGTTGGAGCAGTGCAAGGATCGATTACGGGAGGAGATGCGGGCACGGCCGGCGGAGGGGTGGCTTCGGGCCGCGACGTGGTTGAATATGATGCACGATCCTGAGGCCCTTGCAGCCTTAACAGAAGAGAATCATAGGCTAGGACGGGGGTTTCAGTTCGATATCGATCTCTGGGTCAGGATCGGTGGCACGGGAAAGCGCTCATACCTACCTCGGCATATCGTGGGTCTCGTTGACCCACGTAACGAGGTGCGGGATGCGGCCTATAAGGTTATGTTCGCCCGTTTCCAACTTGACTTCGGTCGTGACTGGGATGCGACCGAGGAGGGGCGTCGTGCAGTCCAAGAGGCGTTCATGCGGGCATGGACGGAGCGCTACTACGAGCTCGAAGCCGCGCGCGAGAATGGTCGCCGCACGGGCGGGGTTCATGGCGACTACGTAAAGAACTTCCAGGCATACCGGCACATATTCGAGTGATCCCCTCTCGGGTCCCCCTCACCCAGTCCTCGCGCCTGGCGCATGGGGGTGGGAGGGGGTGCTTGGACGCTTCCGAATCTGTCACCCCCCCCCAATACCGTTCGGCACGTTTCATGCGTAGTCGTCACTCGCGCTTCTGATGTGTCCCGGCGGGTCTTCTGCAGGCAGGGAATGGCGGGGTCCTGGGTTCCGGGTGAGATGAAGAGACGAAGGCC
>JACQRN010000048.1 GCA_016206515.1 Planctomycetota bacterium
CGCGAGGGGCTCGTCGAGGTCGCCGCGGGGTCCGCCTATGCGCGCACCGAGGTCCGCGCCGCGGCGGTGGATCTGCTCGTCCGGCTGGAGGGCCCCGACGCCGACGAACCCCTGGGACGGATCGCCCTCGTGAGCCCCAGCCGCACGACGCGCGTAAGGGTGATCGACCGCCTCCTCCGCGGGAAACGGCCGGCTCCCGCCTGCGTCCTGGCGGCGATCGGATCGGAGGCGCTCCCCTCGTCTCGCGCCCTGGAGGTCGTCCGGCGGACGCGCGACCCCGCCGCGCTCCCCCACGTAATGACGGCGCTCCGAGCCCAGGAGGACCGTTCCGCGCGCACGGGCATGGGACTGCGCCGCGACGGGGAGGGGATCGAGAACTGGTCTCCCGGAGGGCGCGCTCGCGCGGAGGTCCCGTTCCTGGGAGCAGGACCCTATCTGGACGCCCTGCAGGACATGGTCGGCATTCGCTTCGGGACAACGACCGCCGCCCTCGCCTGGTGGCGTGAGCACGCCCGCGACTACGGCGCGGACCCCCTCCCCGAGCCTACCCTGACCCCGTCCCGGGAAGGGGACACCGTCTGGATCGGGCGGTAGGCTATGGCCCCCGGGCGGCGCCTGTGCGCCACCCCGGAGCCATCGTGCGCAAGGAGACTCTGCATACCGTCGTGACACTCCTGATCGTGGCGGGGGGGGTGTTTCTCTTCGTCGGACTCCTCCAGTACCGCCCCGCCGACCACGAGCAGGCCCCCCTCCCGGGCGATCCCCCGATGGGAAAGGTCGGGACCGAGATCGCCTTCCTGCTCCTGAACGCCTTCGGCAAGCCGGGCGCCTACTTGCTGGTCCTCTCCCTCGGGGTCTGGGGCGCGATCCTGTACTCGCGCCCCGGCGCCTCGGACCCGTCGCTCCGCGCCTTCGGCACGCTCGTCCTCGTGGGGGCCGTCGCCTCCGCCGACGCGCTGCTGGAATGGGAATGGGCGTTCGACCCCGCCGTGCCGGGCTGGCCGTCCCGCTGGGGCGGGACCGTGGGGCAATTCTTCGCGATGCACCTGCACGACGCCTTCGGCCCGATGGGAACCGCGATCCTCCTCGGGACGGTCCTGATCGCCTCCGCCACGCTCGCCACCGACGCCTTCTTCCTCCCGCTCGCCTCGTCGCTCCTGCGCGGTGCCCGCCTGACCGAACGGGTCGCGGCGCTCCGCGCGCGCCTGACGGCGAAGCACGACGGGAAGGGGACGGAGGCGCCGGCCAGGCCCTCCCCCGAGATCCCGGTGCGCCGCGCCGCACCCCCCCTGATCGAGGAACCGGCCGGGCCCGAGGCACCACCACCCGCACCGGGCCCCGCTCCTCGCCGGACGGAGGACGAGACGGACTTCGAGGAGCCGCCCCGCAGCGCCCCGCGCAAGCCCTCCGCGACGAGCGCTGGGGGGACCTACCAGCTTCCCCCCCCGACGCTGCTCGAACGCGGCGGGGCGGGACAGGAGAACGCCCAGGAGCGGTTCATCCGCGAGCAGGCCGCGACGCTCGAGGAGACGCTGTCGGTCTTCGGCATCCAGGCGAAGGTCGTCGGCGTCGAGCCCGGGCCGGTGATCACCCAGTACGAGCTGTCGCTCGGCTCCGGCGTGAAGGTGCACAAGATCATGGCGATGGAGGAGGACCTGCAGCTGGCGCTGAAGGCCCCCACGATCCGGATCGAGGCGCCGATCCCCGGGCGTTCCACGGTCGGGATCCAGGTCCCGAACGCGCACCGGGCGATGGTGCGCATCTCGGAGCTGATGGGGGAGGTCGACCTGACCCGCATGCGGCTGCCCCTGTTCCTCGGGAAGGATGCCAAGGGATCGCCGCTCGTCTCGGACCTCGCCGACATGCCGCACCTCCTGATCGCGGGGTCCACGAACTCGGGGAAGACCGTCTGCCTGAATTCGATCGTCCTGTCTCTGCTCCTGACCCAGAACCCGAACCGCGTGAAGATGATCCTGATCGACCCGAAGATGGTCGAGATGTCGGACTACGCGGGGGTGCCACACCTGCTCTCCCCGGTGGTGACCGACATGCGCCGCGCGGCGGGCGCCCTGGAGTGGGCGGTCCGCCAGATGGACGAACGGTACGCGCTCCTGCAGAGGGTCGCGGTGCGGTCGATCGAGACGTACAACAAGCTCGGCCTCGACGAGGTCCGGTCGCGCCTGGGGGAGCCGGAGGCGCAGGTCCCCGAGCACCTCCCGTACATCGTGATCGTCGTCGACGAGATGGCGGACCTGATGCTCCAGGGGCAGGGGGACTGCGAGGCTCTGATCCAGCGCCTGGCACAGAAGGCGCGCGGGGCGGGGGTCCATGTCATCCTCGCCACGCAACGCCCGTCGGTCGACGTCATCACCGGCGTCATCCGCGCGAACCTCCCCTGCCGCGTCGCCTTCCAGGTCCCCACCAAGGTCGACTCGCGCGTCATCCTCGACCGCAACGGCGCCGAGAAGCTGCTCGGGGCCGGCGACATGCTGTTCCTCC
>JACQRN010000001.1 GCA_016206515.1 Planctomycetota bacterium
CTTGGCAAGGTTGCGCTCTACCGCTGAGCTACTCCCGCAGCGTGTTGCGGCTCCGTAGTTTACGTCAGCCCGCTCTCCCGACAAGCGGCTCATGTGCCACCGGTGTGCCAACCGGCTCCCGTAGGAGCCCCTTCTGGACCACCTCGTCGAGCCTCCCGACGGCCTGGACCTTCTGGTTGGGGGCCAAGTGCGCGTACCGGAGCGTCATCTCGAACGACGCGTGCCCCAGCAGTTCCTTCACGACGGTCAGCGGCTCCCCCTTGATGACGAGCCACGACGCGAAGGTGTGCCGCAGGTCGTGGAAGCGCACGTCGTCGAGCCCCGCCCGCTTGCGGGCCGCGATGAACCCGACCTTCACGCTGGCATAGGGGATCCCGTCGGCCCTGCAGAAGACGTGGGGGCACCCCACGAGGCGGCGGACGCCCCGCAGGGCCTCCGTCAGCGTTCGGTTGAGCGGGACGTGCCTCATGCGCCCGTTCTTGCCGTTCCGGACGGTCAGGATGCCCCTATCGAAGTCGATGTCCCCCCACTGGAGCGCCAGATCCTCCCCGAGCCGCAGACCGGAGTGCAGGGCCGTCAGGACGACGGGGCGGAGGTGCCTCCCGCACGAACGGACCAGCCTCTCGGCCTCCTCCGGCGTCAGGTAGCGGAACTTCGTGTTCTCCTCCCGCAGGCGCTTCACCCTCCGGGCCGGGCTCTCGATGAGGTAGTTCCACTCGACTGCCTTGCGGAACAGGCAGCGCAGGATGTTCATCTGGCGGTTGACCGTCGCGGCCTTCACCTCGCGGGCACGGCGGGCCTGGAACGCCTCCACGTCCTGCGGCCTGATCTCGATCATGCGGCGCTTCCCGAACTCCGCCTCGAACATCGGCAGGATCGCCTTCTCGAACAGGACCGTCTTGGGGGTCTTCGCCCCCCCCTCCAGGACGTTCTGCCGGTACAGCGCCACGAGTTGGGGGAACGCGATCTCCTCCGTGAGTCCGACCCCCGCCTTCTGGCGATCCACCTCGTCGAGGAGCTTCCGCCGGACCTGGACGGCGGCTTCGCGGGTGCGGGCAGCCTTGACGCGCTTCCTGTGTCCCCAGGCGTCCACGTAATCCGCGATCCACCAGCCGGTCCGCTCGTCGAGGTAGACATGCTCGCGGCGTGCCCTGCGTGTACGCCTCGTAGGCGTCTGCACCTGTTCGTTCATCGCGTTCCCTCCTTCGGTTTCGCCCTACGTCGTTCGGCCTCCTGCTCCACCAGAACCTCCAGCAAGTTGGAAACGCTGCGGCGGTCCCGCTTGGCGAGATCCTGCGCCAGCTTCCACACGCTCCGGTCGAGCGTGAGCGTTGCACGCTTCTTCATGGACGTATTATATACGTTCGTAAGACGTATTCAAGATGTTTCGACATTCGCTCCGGAACGGGCCGCGATCCATCGTCGCAACGCCTCCATGCTGATCCGCAGCCGCCTCGTGGAGAGCCGCAGCACCGGTGGGCCGTCGCCCCTCTGGATCCACTTCCGCAGGGCGTCGTCGCGGAGTCCCAGGTAGCCGGCCGCCTCCCGGATCGTGAGGAGTCGGAGCGCCTCAGGATCGGACGATCTTCCCTGCACTGGGGTGGCGGGGTGGAGGGGTGTGCTACGCGGGGTCACGGTGTACCTCCAACAGCGGCAGGAACGTCCGATGCCCGATTCGGGACGCCATCTCCACCTCCACCGGCCCGTTTCCGTTGCACTTTCGGAGCAAGGCGCGACCCTGGCACGTTTCGATCGGCTCCCCGATCCTCGCCAGCAGATCCCGACGGTCCGCCTCACGGTAGTGCCGGGCCGGTCCGTAGCGGCAGGAGCGGACGGAGGGATCTCCTGGATCAATGGGGGCAGAAGAAGGTCGGGAAGAACCGTCGCAACCGTCGCTTTGCGTCGCACCGTCGCCCCCGCCACGCGTCTGTGCGTCGGTCTGCGTCGGTGCGACGGTTGATTCCCCTGTTGTTCTGATGCGGATGAGCCGCCGGGACCCGCTTCCGGGTGTCCTATCGAACTCCAGGACGACGCCCGCTGCCCGCAGCGTCGGCTCCAGCCGACGAAGGGCAGACGACATCCCCTTGGGGGTCCGGGGCCAGGCGCTCCAGCGTTTTATGTCCGGGTCGACGAGACCACCTAAATCCCCCAGAAGATCCCCAGCCGTTCCTTCCCAGTTCCCTCTGCTGACGTGGAGATGTTGCAGGAGGGCCGCCGCGACGGGGGAGGACTCGAACGCGATCCCC
>JACQRN010000050.1 GCA_016206515.1 Planctomycetota bacterium
CTGCTGCGTGATCTGCCCCTGCCGCGCGCGGTTGTAGGTCCGCGTGAGCATCTTGGACATCTCCTGCGCGTTGTCGGTGGCGTTCTTCATCGCGACGCGGCGGGCCGTCTGCTCGCTCACCGAATGCTCCATCAGGATCCGCAGGAAGTCCGCCCGCACGTATTGGGGCAGGAGGGTCCCCAGCAGCGCCTCCGGGGAAGGGTCCCAGAGCGGGCCGATCGCGGAGGAAGCCCCCGCGGCCTGCGCGGGGCGGCCCTCCGTGACCGGCGGCGTCACCGGCGGTGTAACGGGTAGAAGCGTATGCACGCGAGGCTCCTGCCGGGTGGCCGTCAGGTAGAGCGTGGAGACGACCCGGACCCTCCGCAGCTCCCCGCGGAGGAACCGCTCCAGGAAGGGGGTGACGATACGATCCGCCTCCGCATAGGTCGGGGTGTCGGACAGGTCGGTGATGCGCGAGGCGATGGCACGCTTGGCGTAGGTGAAGTAAGCGACCCCCTTTTTTCCGATCACGTGCATCTCGACGTCCGAGGCGCGGGGCTGCGCCTGCGCGAGGCGCAGCACGTTGGAATTGAACCCGCCGCACAACCCGCGGTTGGCGGTCACGACCAGGAGCGCCTCGGGGCCGGAAGCAACCTCGCAAAGGAGAGGGTCGGAGAGCCCTGCGGCAAGCCCCATACGGACCGCCGTGAGCAGTTCCGAGAGCCCTTGCACATACGGGCGCGCCGCGAGGACGCGCGTCTGCGCCCGCTTGGATTTTGCGGTAGCAACAAGCTCCATCGTGCGGGTGATCTTTTTCGTTGACCCGACGGACTTGATCCGTTTCCGGAGCGCTCTGGCATTCGCCATATCAGGCCGACCGTCTCCTGTCTCCTGACTCCCGTCTCCTGACTCCCGTCTTCTTCACCGCACCGCCCTCGGATCCGCCGCCTTCCCCTCCAGGAACGCCTTCGTGAAATCGGCCCCCACGGTCTTGAGCGCAGCTTCGGTCGCCTCCGAGATCGCCTTCTCGGTCCGGATCGCCGCGCCGATCTCGGGGTGCACGTCGCGCAGGAACGGCAGGAACTTCTCCTCCCACTCCCGGATCCGCTCTACCGGGACCGCGTCGAGGAACCCCTTCGTCCCCGCGTAGATCACCGCGATCTGCTCCTCCACCGGGATCGGCTTGTACTGCCCCTGCTTGAGGAGTTGCACCATCCGCTTGCCTCGGTCGAGCTGCGACTGGGTCGCCTTGTCGAGGTCGGTCCCGAGCTGCGCGAACGCCTCCAGCTCGCGGAACTGCGCCAGGTCGAGGCGGAGCGACCCGGCGACCTTCTTCATCCCCTTGATCTGGGCGTTCCCTCCCACCCGGCTGACCGAGATCCCGACGTTGATCGCCGGACGCACCCCCGCGAAGAACAGGTCCGGCTCGAGGTAGATCTGGCCGTCCGTGATCGAGATCACGTTCGTCGGGATGTACGCCGAGACCTCCCCCTCCTGGGTCTCGATGATCGGGAGTGCCGTGAGCGATCCCCCCCCCATCTCGTTGGAGAGCTTCGCGGAGCGCTCCAGCAGGCGCGAGTGCAGGTAGAAGACGTCCCCCGGGTACGCCTCGCGCCCGGGCGGGCGGCGCAGCAGGAGCGACATCTGCCGGTACGCCTGCGCCTGCTTCGACAGGTCGTCGTAGACACACAACGTGTCCCGCTTCTTGTCGTACATGAAGTACTCGGCCATCGCGCACCCGGCGTACGGGGCGATGTACTGCAGGGGGGCGGGGTCCGTCGCCGAGGCGCAGACGACGATCGTGTAGTCCATCGCCCCCTCCTCGCGCAGGCGCTCGACCACCCCGGCCACCGTCGAGGCCTTCTGGCCGATCGCGACGTAGACGCAGACGACGTTCTCCTTGCGCTGGTTGAGGATCGCGTCGATCGCGATGGCGGTCTTCCCGGTCCCGCGGTCGCCGATGATCAGCTCACGCTGCCCGCGCCCGATCGGGATCATCGCGTCGATCGCCTTCACCCCGGTCTGGAGCGGCACCTTCACCGGCTGCCGGTCGGCGATCCCCGGGGCGGGCGACTCGACGGGGCGGCTCTTCGAGGCGGCGATCGGCCCCTTGTTGTCGAGAGGACGCCCCATCGGGTCGACGACGCGCCCCAGGAGCGCCTCCCCGCACGGAACCTCCACGACGCGCCCGGTCCGCTTCACCGGGTCCCCCTCCTTGAGGGTGACGTACTCGCCGAGGACGACCGCGCCGAGCGAGTCCTCCTCCAGGTTGAAGGCGAGCCCCGCCGATCCGTTGGAGAACTCGAGCATCTCCCCGGCGATCGCGTTCGACAGGCCGTAGATCCGGGCGATCCCGTCACCCACCTCGAGGATCGAGCCCCTCTCCTCGACCTGAAGATCCTCGGAGAACGATGCAATCTCTTTTTTGAGGACGCTCGTGATCTCTTCGGACCGGAGCTTTGTCATGTCGTCACTCCTCTACGTCAACGCAAAACGCTCGGACATCGTGTCCTCGCGTTTTGCAAAGCTGCTCGCTCGGAGGCAAGCCTCCTCGCTGCGCGACCCGGGCCATCCATGGCCCGGGACCGTGGCGATCCTGTCGCACGTATACGCCGTTTCGCCGCCTCATACCGTGTCCCCTGCCTCCAACAACCGCTTTCTCATGTGAGCCAGGCGTGTCTTCAACGATCCGTCCGCCACGAGGTCGCCGACCTGGGCGACGGCGCCGCCCAGGAGGGCGGGGTCGACGGAGGTGGCCAGCGATACGCGCCGCGCGCACGCGCGCGCCAGCGCCCCCTCGAGGCGCGCGACGATCTCCCCCGGCGCCTCGACGGCGAGACGCAGCGTCCCGCGCACGAGCCCCTCGGCCTCGTCCAGGAGCGTCGCGTAGGCGTCGCAGATCTCCCCGAGGCTCTGCTCCCGACCGCGCTTCGCCAGGACGCACAGGAGGTTCATGACGTGATCGGACACCTTCCCGCGCAGGGCCGTCCGCAAGACGCGGATCTTGTCGGCGCGTCCCACCCCCGGCGACTCCCAGAAGATCCGCACATCACGCTGCGCGGCGAGCGCCTCGCGGAACGATTCGATCTCCTCCGCGTACGCGCGCGAGCGCCCCTCCGCTCGCGCTAGATCCAGAAGCGCCTGCGCGTAGACCGTGCCAAGCCGGGAGCGTCCCACGCGGGTCAGTTCCTCCTCGAAGATGCCGACAGGATCCGCAGGATCTGCCAGAACAGGATGATGAAGTCGATATAGAGGACGAACGCCCCGGTGATCGCGGCGCGCTCCAGGACCGCCTCCCCGCTGGGCCCGACCCCCTGCGCGATCTTCTTGAGCCGCTGGACGTCGTACGCGGTGAGCGCGCAGACCGCCGCCACGATGCCGTAGGTCACGAGCCACCCGAGCGCATCGCTCGCGACGAACAGATTCACGATACTCGCCAGGACGAGCCCCAACAGAAGCATCGAGGCGAGGCTCCCGACCGAGGAGAGGTCCGAGCGGGTGAAGTAGCCCCAGAGCGCCATCACGGCGAAGATGCCGCCGGTCAGGAGGAACGC
>JACQRN010000066.1 GCA_016206515.1 Planctomycetota bacterium
CGCGGATCTGGACCGACCCGGGGATCGGATTCGGCAAGACGCATGGGCACAACCTCTCGCTGCTGGCGGACCTCCCGCGTACGCGCGTCGAGGGGTGCCGCCTCTGCGTCGGTCCCTCCCGGAAGGGGTTCCTGGGCCGGATCCTCGACGGTGCCCCGGCCTCCGACCGGTTGGAGGGGACGCTCGCATGCGTCGCCTTGGCCGCCGCCGCGGGGGCCCAGATGATCCGGGTGCACGACGTGCGCGAGGCGCGTCGCGCCGTGCGGATCGCCTGCGCGATCGCGAACGCGGGCGCGAAGGCAGGGTGCCTGTCGTGAACCGGCTCCCCCCCCTCGCCGCGATCGTCGAGATCCTGGTCCTGACGTACCTCCTGTACGCGATCTTCAAGTTCATGAAGGGGACGCGCGGGGCCGGGATCCTGCGCGGCCTGGGGATCCTGATGGGGGTCGTCTTCCTCGTCGTCTATGTGGTCGCGAACCTCGTCGGGTTCATCGTCCTGTCCCCGGAGGTGCTCGGCCGGACGTTCGGTTACGTGATCCTCTCGTTCGTGATGCTGTTCCAGCCCGAGTTGCGGCGCGGGCTCGTGCGCCTCGGGCAGCACCCGATCATGCAGCGGATCCTGAAGAACCCGAACCAGGTCACCGAGGAGGTCCTCCGGGCGGTCGAGCGGATGGCCAAGCGCAAGGTGGGCGCGCTCCTGGCCCTCGAACGCTCCGTTGGGCTCGGGGAGTACACCGCGGACGCCGCCGAGATCGACGCCGTCGTCAGCGCCGAGGCGCTGTGCACGATCTTCACGCCCGGCAGCGACCTCCACGACGGGGGGGTCGTCCTGCGCGGCGATCGCATCGCCGCCGCCGGCTGCTTCTTCCCGTTGAGTGACAGCCAGGACCTCTCGAAGTCGATGGGGGGGAGGCACCGGGCGGGGCTGGGGTTGAGCGAGACGAGCGACGCGTTCGTGATCATCGTCTCGGAGGAGACCGGCGAGGTCTCGGTCGCGCTCCACGGTCGGCTGCACGGCGGCCTGGACCGCGCGGGGCTCTCCACGATGCTCCTCGCGCATGGGGTGGAGGGAGCGGCGGGGGCCGGGAGCGTCGCGCCGCCGTCCGCGCCACCCTCCGGCGCCGACGCCGCGGGGAAGTCGGATCCGGTCTCGCGGGAGGCCTCGCCATGAAGAGGTGGCTGTTCCGGATCGGAAGGCTCCTGGGAGCGGACTGGGAGTTGAAGCTCGGGGCGCTGGTCGTCGCGTGCGGGGTCTGGCTGAACGTTCTCCGGAGCATGTCCGAGGAGAGGATCGTGAGGGACGTGCCGATCCGTATCGACCTGCCTGCGTCGCTCCTCGACAAGGCCACGATCCTGGACCCCTCCCGCCGGGAGATCGACGTGATCCTTCGCGGTCCGAAGAGCGCCCTGGAGCGCCTGGAGATAGCGAATCTGCGCATCCTGCATCGTGTCCCCCGGGAGGGGATCGCCTACGGCGAGATGCGACGCGTGCTTCTCGACCGGGACGACCTCCAACCCCGGCCGGACCAGGACGTGCAGGTCCAGGTGGGGGGATTGGAATACCGCGTCGACCACCTCGTCACCGAACAGGTTCCGGTCCATCCCGACATGGTCCCGGGGGACGATCGGACCTACGACCGCGTGGTCGTGAAGCCCCGGCTCGTGGAGGTGCGCGGGCCGGCCTCCGTGTTCGAGCGCGCCAGGGCCGTCCGCGCCGATCCCGCGCGCGCGGCGGGGGCGGGGGAGATCCGCACCCTGCCGATCTCCGGGGAGACGCTCCCGCTCGGGGAGGACTGGTACGACTACGAGGTTCTTCCCCGGTTGCTGGACCTCCCCGTCGAGTGCCGGGAGCGGCGCGTGAGGGTGCGCGTGCGCGTGAGTGTCCCAAGGGTTTCGACCCGCATCGAGGCGGTCCCGGTGAACTTGGTCCTCCCGCAGGAGTTCGACCTCGTCGTGGAGTGTCCGAAAACCCTCCCGCTGGTGGTCATGCGCCCGACGGCGAGGGAGGTGCGGCCCGAGGAGGTTTTCCTGCTGCTCGATGTCAGGGAACTGCGGGGGCGCTCCGCGGGGCCGGCCGAGGCGCCCCTGGAGGTGCGCTTGCCTCCGGGCCTGGATCTGGAGTCCCCGCCCCAGGGTGTCCGGATCGACGAGACCGGGCAGATGCGCCTGCCGGTCGAGTTGCGGCAGCGGTGAGCGGTCCGCACGCGACGCGCTGCTTTGGGACCGACGGGATCCGGGACCGGGCCGGATCGGGGTTCCTGTCGCCCGAGGCGGTCCGTGCGTGGGGGGGGGCGGCCGGCGTATACCTGCAGCACCGCGGCGTGCGCTCCCCGCGCGTGGTCAGCGTGCGGGATACCCGCGCCTCCGGGAGCGACATCGAGACGCAGTTCGCCGCGGGGCTGGCCTCCGGCGCGGAGTTCCTGCGCGCGGGGGTGCTTCCCGGCCCGGCCGCGAGCGTCCTGGTCCGGGAGGGGTTCGACCTCGGCGTGGTGGTCTCCGCCTCCCACAACCCCGCGTCCGACAACGGGATCAAGTTCTTCCTCCCCGACGGGGCGAAGATGCCGGAGCGCGACGAGATCCTTCTCGAGGGGTTCTGGCATGCGCGCCGCTCCCCCGGCGGAGCCCCCGCGCGCGACCTCCCCTGGCCGGAGGCGGCCACCCGATACCGCGAGCGCCTGCGCGCCGCCTCGCCGCGCGGGGCTCCCGCGCTCCTGCGTGTCGTTCTCGACTGCGCCCACGGCGCGTGCTGGGAGGTCGGCCCTGCCTTCCTGCGCGAACGGGGCGTCGAGGTCACGACGATCGGGGACGCGCCGGATGGCCGGAACATCAACGCCGGGTGCGGGGCTGCCGCCCCGGAGGCGCTCTCCCGCGCGGTCCGGGAGCGGGGAGCCGATCTGGGGCTTGCCCTCGACGGCGACGGGGACCGGCTCGTCTGCGCGGACCGCTTCGGGGCCATCCGGGACGGCGACGATCTGCTGGTGATCGCCGCCTCCTGCCTGGGTTCCGCAGGGCGCCTGGGCCCTCGCGCGGTCGCGGGAACGATCATGACGAACGTGGGTGTTGAATGGGCCCTCGCCAGGGGCGGGGTCGCGTTGCGGCGAGCCCCCGTCGGCGACCGGAACGTATCGGACGCGATGCGCGCCGAGAGGCTCTCCGTCGGGGGGGAGTCGTCGGGACACATGATCTTCCGCTCGTGGGGACCGACGGGGGACGGCCTGGTGACCGCGGCGCATCTCCTGTCGTTCCTGGCCACCTCGGGACGGGACCTAGCGGCGTGGGGGGGGGCCTGGAGGCGCGTCCCGAGCGTCCAGAAGTCGGTCCGATGCGGCGCCAAGCCGGATCTGGCGATTCTCGAACGGTTCGCCCCCGCCCTCGACCGCGAGCGCAACGCGCTCGGGGCGCGGGGAAGGATCGTCGCACGGTACTCCGGCACCGAGCCGCTCCTGCGGATCCTGGTGGAGGGAGAGGACGCGGCCGAGGTTGCGCGGATCGCGGGGTCGCTCGCCGCCTCGGCGGCGGAGGATCTTCGGTGACCCCCCGCCGGATCCGGCTCGGGGTGAACATCGACCACATCGCGACCTTGCGCGAGGCGCGGTACCGAGGCGGCCTTCCCGGGGCGGAGCCGGATGTCGCCCAGGCGGCGCGCGCGGCCCTGCGGGGCGGGGCGGACTCCCTGACGGCGCACCTGCGGGAGGACCGGAGGCACATCCAGGACGAGGACGTCCGGGCCCTGCGGGGGCTGGCCGACGCGCGGCTGAACCTGGAGATGTCCATCGCCCCTCAGATCGTCGCGATCGCCTGCGCCGTGCGGCCCGACCAGGCGACCCTCGTCCCCGAGAGGAGGCAGGAACTCACGACCGAGGGGGGGCTGGACGCGGCGACGGCCCTGTTCGCGGGCTCCCCCCTGGAGAGGGCGATCCACCGGCTGCGGGACTCTGGTATCCTCGTGAGCCTTTTCATCGATCCCGTGGAGATTCAAATCATAGCCGCGTCCGCGCTCGGTGCGGTCGCCGTGGAACTGCACACGGGCGCGTACGCAGGAGCGTCCGGCGCCCAGTCGGAGGCCCGCCTGGCCGATCTTCGGGGCGCCGCGGCGCGCGCACAGGAACTCGGCCTGCGCGTCTTCGCCGGGCATGGCCTGCGGGAGTCGAACGTCGGCCCGCTCTGTCGCCTCGCCCCGATCGAGGAGTTCAACATCGGACATTCCCTCGTGGCCGCGGCGGTCTTCCACGGGTTGGAGCGCGCTGTGCGGGGCATGCGGGAACGGATCGACCGGGAAACACGGTAGAATCGCCCGCCGTGGCGCGCCAGAAGCCGTCGTTCCGGGGATCGCATGTCGCCCTCGTGACGCCTTTCGAGAACGGCGCGCCTTCGCGCGCGAAGATCGAGGAACTCGTCGAGTTCCAGATCGCCAACGGCACGGACGGGATCGTCGTCTGCGGGACGACCGGGGAATGCTCGACGTTGAGTCCCGAGGAGCACCGGGAGGTCGTCCGGTGGGTCCGCGAGAAGGCGGGGGCGCGCTCGAGGGTGATTGCGGGGACCGGATCGAACAGCACGGAGGAGGCGGTCGCGCTGACCCGCGACGCGAAGGGCCTGGGGGCGGACGCTGTGCTCGTCGTCTGCCCGTACTACAACCGGCCGACGCAGCGCGGGCTCGTCGCGCACTTCCACGCGGTCGCGGATGCCACCGACCTGCCGCTGATCCTCTACCACGTCCCGTCCCGGACGGGGACGGAGATCGCCGTGGAGACGGCGGTCCTGCTGTCGGGCCATCCCCGGATCGTCGCGATCAAGGAGTCGACCTCCGACCTGGACCGGATCACACGGATCGCCATGGAAACCGACCTCGAGATCCTTTCGGGTGAGGATTCCCTCGTTCTGCCAGCGATGGCGCTGGGGGCGGTCGGGACGATCTCCGTGATCGCCAACGTGCTCCCGAAGGAGGTCCGGGACCTCGTCCATGCCGCGCTCAAGGGGGACTGGACCGAGGCCCTGCTTCTTCACCGACGCCTGTTTCCCCTGGCGAAGGCGGCCTTTCTGGAGCCGAACCCGATCCCGATCAAGGCGGCGATGCGCCTCCTCGGATGGCTCAACGGAGAGGTTCGCCTGCCGCTTGTCCCGATCGGTCCCGAGGCTGAGGAGGGGATCAAGGATGCCCTGCGGGGTCTGGGGCTCCTGTAGGATTGACGCGCCGGGGCGTTTCCCCTACATAGAGACCCCACTGTGGTCGAAACCGGCATGCCCGTGCTTGAGAGGAGCGATCTCCCCAGGGTTTCCGTGGGGGATCTGATCGAGGCGGGCGCCCATTTCGGCCACCATACCAGCCGCTGGAACCCGGGGATGCGGCCGTACATCCAGGGGGTCCAGCACTCGATCCACCTGATCAACCTTCGGGAGACGCTCAAGGGGCTCATCCGCGCCCACCGGTTCCTGCGCAGCGTCGCGTCCCAGGGGAAGGGGATCCTGTTCGTCGGGACCAAGCGGGCCGCGAAGGACGCGGTGATCGACGCGGCGCAGAAGACGGGCATGACGCACGTTTCCGAGCGCTGGCTCGGGGGGACGCTCACGAACTACCGCACCATCCGCAACCGCCTGGCGCGGCTGGAGGAGCTCGAGGGCCTGATGCGCGACGGCCTGATGGCGCAGTACAGCAAGAAGCAGGCGTCCGCGCTGCAGCGGGAACTGAAGAAGATCCTGCGCAACCTCGGCGGGATCCGGAACCTCAAGGAGATCCCCGGGGCGGTCGTGATCGTCGATCCCAAGAAGGAGGTCAACGCGGTCCGGGAGTGCGAGCGGATCGGCGTCCCATCGGTCGCGCTCGTGGACACCGACTCCGACCCGTCGCGGGTCGGGATCGCCGTGCCCGCCAACGACGACGCGATCCGCGTTGTGCAGGTCTTCCTGCGCGTCTGCGTCGATGCGATCGTCCTGGGACTCTCCGAACGGGTGAAGACCGAGCCCCCGCCGCCCGCCGCTGGCGCCAAGGCCGCCCCTACGGCGATCCCGTCCGCCGCGGGAGCGCCCATGGCGGTACCGCCCATGGCGGTCCCCGGCGCGCGTTCCTGATGGCCATCCCGCCCGCGGCGGTGATGTCCCTGCGCGAGCGCACCGGGCTCGGAATGATGGACTGCAAGCAGGCGCTCGTCGAGTGCGCCGGGGACGTCGATGGGGCGATCGCGTGGCTGCGCAAGAAGGGGATGCTGAGGGCCGCCGCGAAGGGGGAGCGCGCCGCGACCGAGGGCGCCATCGGGTCGTACGTCCACACGAACGGCAAGATCGGCGTCCTGGTCGAACTCGCGTGCGAGACGGACTTCGTCACGCGCAGCGAGGAGTTCCGCTCTCTGCTGCGCAACCTCTCGCTGCAGATCTGCGGCCTCTCCCCCGACTACGTGCGCCGTGAGGACGTCCCGCCCGAGGTCGTCGCGCGAGAGCGCTCGCTGGCCGAGGAGTCGGACCTTGTGAAGGGGAAGCCCCCGGCCGTGCGCGAGAAGATCGTGACCGGCATCCTGGGGCGTTTCTACAAGGACAAGTGCCTGTTGGAGCAGCCGTACCGGGACGAGAAGAGGACGGTCGCCGAGGTGCTCCAGGAGGCGGTCTCGAAGATCGGCGAGAACATCACCGTCCGCCGGTTCGTCCGAATGTCGCTCGGTGGATAGCGTGACGCCGGACGCCTCGCTGAAGTACCGGCGCGTCCTCCTGAAGATCAGCGGCGAGAGCTTCTGCGCCGCTGGCGGCGCCGGGATCGACGCCGCGCAGGTCGACTGGATCGCCCAGCGGATCCGCCGTGCCCGCCAGGTGGGTGTCGAACTCGCGGTCGTCTGCGGGGGGGGGAACCTCGTCCGAGGGCGCGAATTCAGCGAGCGCGGCATGAACCGGTCCTCGGCGGATCACATGGGGATGCTCGCGACGGTCATCAACGGGCTCGCCCTGCAGGATTCCCTCGAGCGGATGGGGCTCGAGACGAGGGTGATGTCGGCCATCCACATGGAGGACGTCGCCGAGCCGTACATCCGGCGCCGGGCGATCCGGCATCTCGAAAAGGGGCGGATCATCATCCTCGTCGGAGGGACGGGGAACCCGTTCTTCACGACCGACACGACCGCCGCGCTGCGCTCGGCCGAGATCGGGGCGCAGATCCTCCTGAAGGCGACGAAGGTCGACGGGATCTACTCGGCTGATCCGCGCCGCGACGCGGCCGCGACGCGCTTCGAAAGGCTCGACTACCTGGAGGTGCTCAACCGGCGCCTGGCGGTGATGGATACCACGGCGGTCTCCCTGTGCATGGACAACGCGCTGCCGATCCTGGTGTTCGACATGTCGGACGCGGACAATTTCGAGCGCGCGGTGCGCGGGGAGCGCATCGGGACCCTCGTCGCCGCCGCGGAGTGACATGGGAACGGACGACACCTATCTGGAGGCGGGCGAGAAGATGGGGAGGACCGTGGAGAAGCTGGCCGTGGACCTCAAGGGGGTCCGCACGGGGCGCGCGAGCACGGGGCTCATCGAGGGGGTCAAGGTCGACTACTACGGGACCCCGACGCCGCTCAAGCAGCTGGCGACCCTCGGCACCCCGGAGGCGCAGATGCTGATGGTCAAGCCGTTCGATCCGGGGTCGCTCGGCGCCATCGAGAAGGCGAGCCAGAAGGCGGACCTGGGGCTCACCCCGCAGTCGGACGGGAAGGTGATCCGCATCGCGATCCCGCCGCTCTCCGCCGAGCGCCGCAAGCAGCTCGCCGGCGTCGTCAAGCAGATGGGGGACCAGATGCGGATGTCGCTGCGCAACATCCGCCGCGATGCGATCAAGGAGATCGAGGCGTTCAAGAAGGCTGGCGACTGCTCCGAGGACGACGAGACCCGCGGGAAGAAGTCGATCGAGGAACTGTTCCAGGAGCAGGAGAAGAAGGCGCTGGACCTCGTCGAGAAGAAGCAGGTCGAGATTACGACGGTTTAAATTGAAAACGCATCCCGCGGACGTCCTGTCCACGGGATGCTTGAGGGCTCCTCGCGCAAGCGCTCGTCGCCCTGCCTGCGCGCCGGACACCCCATGCGCTCGTGCGTGTCTCGATGGCGCATGGGGACCCGGTCCGGCGCTCCGGCGACCCGGGCCATCCATAGATGGGATGAGAGGCCGGTCCCCCATTGCGCAGTACCGCCGAGGCGGGCTGCAATCTGGGTCGGGGTCGCGACGGGCGCGCCCCACAGAGA
>JACQRN010000067.1 GCA_016206515.1 Planctomycetota bacterium
CGGATGTCCTGGACGTTCGAGACCCGCCGCAGGGTTGGCCCGACGCGAGGCGTGGTTCGCCCGCACGACGGGCACGTTCCCCAGCGCAGCCCCCCCTCGGCGATATCGCCGGTGCGGTAGCGCAGGACGCACGAGCCGCGCCCGTCGGTGGAGGAGTAGACGATCTCGCCGGTCTCGCCGTCCTTCACGGGCTTGCCCGTCTGGGGATCGACGATCTCGACGTACCCGAGGTCGGGGTAGATGTGGTACCCTGACGGCTCGCTGCCCGGCTCGCCGGAGGGGCACTCGGCCCAGCAGAGGCGCGCCTCCGTGAAGCCGTAGACCGCCTGGACCTTCGACGCCTTCGCGCCGCACCGTCCGGCGAGTTCGGCGAGTTTCGCGCGAAGCCCCGCGGGGGCGGCATCGCCCCCCAGGACGATCCGTTCGAGCGCGGAGAGGTCGGCACCGGCCGCCTCGCAGGCGCGCAGGCAGTGGTAGACGTACCCGGGGATCCCCATCATCGTCACCGGCTTCATCTTCCGGATCGCCGCGACGATCGCCTCGGTCCCCATCATCTTCCCGCCGCCGGTGTGGAACAGCAGGGACGCGGAGGCGAACCCCGCGAAGACCGTCTGCCAGAACGCCAGGTGCGGGGCGTACGGGAACAGGTCGATCCCCGTCCCGCGCGCGGGATCGACGCCGAGCATCTCGATGAGGCGCTCGCCCGACGCGCGCAGGAGTTCGAGGTCGTAGAGCGAATAGGCGAACGGGATCGGGGCGGCCGAACGGCCGGTGGTGAAGGTGAGGAGGACCGGCCGGTACTCCTGTCCGAGCGACTTCTGGAGCGACTCGCTCCCGTGCGCGACCTTCTGCATCAGGAGGCCGAGCCGCTTCGAGACCGGCCACGCCTCGAGGATCGAGGCGGCCGTCGGCTTGAGGATGAAGCGGGTCGGCCGGGCCGGGTCGTCGTCGGTCGGCGACATCTCCCGCTTGGTCGTGAACGGGATCCGCGCGAGGTCGGAGGGGGTCCGGATCGAATCCGGGCGGATCTCGTGGAGGTCGAGGAAGGCGCGGTAGTGCTGGGAGAACGGGTACAGCTGCTCGGCGAGGAATGTGCGCAGGCGGTTGAACCGCTCCCGTTCGAACTCCTCGCGGGACAGGGACGCCCACTTCGCGGTCAGCGAGGGGGTCTGGATCATCGGGGTGCGTCCGCGGGTGCGCGAGAAGCGTGCGAGATCGCCTCCACGACAGGAAGCGTCTTCTCGGAACCGTCGGAGAGCCGCTTGATCTTCACGGTCCCCGCGGAAATCTCGTCGGGGCCGAGGATCCAGATTTCATGAGCGCCGCGCGCGTCGGCCGCCTTCATCTGCGACTTCAGGGAGCGTCCCATGTGGTCCAGGTCCGCCGTTACGCCTGCATTGCGCAATCCCTCGGTCAGGCGGTACGCATCCGTGCGGCAGTCCCGGTCGACATAGACGACGAAGATCCCCCCGGCGCCTCCCGGCTCGGGGAGTTTCCCCTCCGCCTCGAGCGCCAGGAGCGTCGCCTCCACGCCGATTGCGAACCCCACCGCGGGGATGGCCGACCCCCCGAGCCTCTCCCCGAGGCCGTCGTAGCGGCCCCCCGCGCCCACCGCGCTGCGGGCCCCCAGGCCGGGGTGGTGATACTCGAACACCGTGCGCGTGTAGTAGTCGAGGCCGCGCACCAGGCGCGGTGCCTCGGAGATGGGGAGCCCCGCCTTCAGGGCGATGCGGAAGGCGCGGTCGTGCGAGCGACAGTCGTCGCAGAGGGAGTCGGCGATCCGAGGTGCTTGAGCGACGGCCTGGGTGCAAGGCGCGTTCTTGCAATCGAGAATGCGCAGGACGTTGCGCCCGAACCGGTCCCGGCAGAGTGCGCATAGGGTGTCCAAGGAAGCGGTCAGGGCGTTACGCAGAGTCTGGAGGTACGCGGGGCGGCAGGCGGCGCATCCGATGGAGTTGAGCAGGACCGTGACTTGCCGCAGGCCGACCGCCTCGTAGAAACGGTATCCGAGGTACACGATCTCGGCGTCCAGGTGCGGGTCCGGCGATCCGATCGCCTCGATCCCGATCTGGTGGAACTGCCTTTGCCGCCCCTTCTGGGGCCGCTCGTACCGGAACATCGGTCCGAGGTAGAAGAACTTCTGGAACGGGTTCGTCTTGGCGTACCCCGCCTCCAGGTAGGCGCGGAAGACGCCCGGCGTCCCTTCCGGGCGGAGCACGAACGCGCCAGCGTCGTCCCTGGAGGGGATCGAGAACATCTGCTTCTGGACGATGTCCGAGGTCGCCCCGCTGGTCCGCTCGAAGAGCGCGGCGTCCTCGACGAGCGGTGGCCGGATCTCGCGGTACCCGCACCGTTCGAACAGGGTGCGCGCCGTCTCCTCAAGGTGCCGCATCCGCGCGGCGTCCTCCGGCAGGAGGTCGACGAATCCGGGGAGCGGCTGGAAGGAGGGCAAGGGGAGGAATGCTAACTCCCAAATCCCAAATCCCAAATCCCAACGGGGGCGGAGATCCCCCTACCGCATCCCGAACGCCTCTCCGAACTGCTCGGCGACGAACCCCCCGAGCCCGGGCAGGAGCCGCGTGACCGGGACGTCGAGCCGCGCGCGGGCGGCGATCCGGCGTTCCTCGAAGACGGCCCAGGCGCGCAGGTACGGATGCTCCTTCAGGCCGGAGCGTTCGATCGCCTCCGGGGGGAGTTCGTCCGCCTCCTCCGCGCACTTCGCGAGGTTCAGGGCGAAGGCGAGGTTGATCCCTTCGCTCGGGATGAACCCGTCCCCCGGCTCGAACACGGAGGCGCGCTCGACCGCCCCGGCGGTTGCGTCGATCCAGGCGACGATCGGGGCCATCATGTCGGCGGGATCCGCGCCGCCGAAGAGGTCGAATATGCCGGCGACCGCGGAGGCGGTCGCGCCGCTGGCGAACCCGGCGCCCTCGGCCGGGAGGATCGTGTACCCGCGGTGCTCGCGCTCGGGGATCGACGGGTTCGGCAGGTTCTTGGCCGCCACGCGCCGCAGGTTCCCCAGGACGCGCTCGGGTTGCGCATGCGTTGCGGAGAATGCGAACGCCAGGGGTTCGGTGGATTGCAAGAGGAGGCACGCCTCCCCCTCGAAGGGGGCGAGGAACTCGCTGAGGGTCATCCCGATCTCTTTGACGCTTTCCGCGTCCCCCTCGCGGGCGACCTCGAGGAAGCCGTTGGCCAGATCCGTCTCCCCGACGCCCCGCAGGGCCTGGGCGACCCGCTCGCACTCCTCCGTGAACTCCTTCCAGAACGCGCCCGCGTTCGGGACCGTGCCGGCAAGGGCGAAAACCGCGTCCTTCCCGATCCCGTGGCGCAGGTCGAGGGCGTGCGGCGGCGTCCGCCAGCGTCCGTAGAGCGGGTGTCCCGGATCGACGTCGATCTCGACCTCGGCGCCGAGGAACCCGTCGAGGAGCCCCGCGCGCGCGCGGAAGGTGTCGATCCGGCGGAATCCGGCGATCGCATCCATCGCGAATCCGCCGGCGTCCGAGCGATAGGCGCTCCGGGAATCGTCGAACACGAGAAGATCGCGGAACGGGAACGATCCTCCTGTTCTCCGCACGTCACACCACAGGGAGATCCCGACCGGGCCGGGGTCCATCGCGCGCACGCGTCCCGGAGAGCGCGCCTCGAGGAACCCGGCGATATTCGCGGGGGCGGCGTCGAGCCAGGCGTGCATGTCCGTCTCCTGGAGGGCGACCGCCAAGCCCGAGGGGGTGGCGGCCGCGTAGAGCATCGCGCCGTCCCCCTCCGGGAGCGGGATCGCCAGGTAGTCCTTCTCCCCGTGCCGCCGGCGCGATGCGGCCTCCGGTCCAAGGAGGGGGGCGGCCATCAGTTTCTCGATGACTCCCGTGTCCGCCGTCCCGACATGGACCAGGACGTGGATGTTTTGCATCCCCGCCGGGGTTGCGCCGTTCCCTTCGATCGCGTACGCCGCCTCGACGGGCCCGAGGCTCCCGAGCGTCTTCGGGAGGTCCGTCAGGACCCAGGTCGGATCCTCGCCCCCGACCTGTCCCGCCAGGAGGGGAAGTCCCATCCCCAATCCGGCCTGGATCATCGCGACGAACTGCCGGCGGACGATGTCGTTCTCCCCCCAGAGGGCGGGGTCGTCGAGCGTCCGGAGGATCGTCTGGATCGGGGAGGTCCGGATGTACGCGGCAGGACGCGCCCACGGGTCGGCGGGGGGCGTCCCGCCTTCCTCGCGGATCCGGGCGATCCGTTCCGCCTGGGGCACCACGGGGAGGAGCGGGTTGTACCCGTGCAGGTCGACGCCGCGCCGTTCGAGCCGGGCGGCCGCCCCGAGGCGGATCGCCAGGTCGGGGTCGTCCAGGCGCAGGCCGAAGTGGGCGTCCGCCGTGGCGGCGGGGGAATGACGCAGGCGCTTGGCGATGTAGGCCCGGCGGGTGGTGCGGTCCGCAGGGAGCGGCGCGTCCAGCGGCGTCGCCTCGTGGTGCGAGAGAAGAAGATCGAACGCCGCGTCCTGCCGGCAGAGTCCGAGCCCGACGTATGCGTACGTGTCCCCCTCGTCGTCCCAGAGTTCCAGCAGCCGGGAGAGGGCTTCGACCGTCTCCGGGGCGTCGGTCTCCCCGAGCGCCGCCGCGAACGCCCATGCGACCGGCCCGGAGGCGCTCCGCGCCCGCGTGGCAAGGGCCGTCGTGACATCGCTTCCCGCGCCGGAGGCGATCTGGCGGATCTCCGCGTAGATTTCCGCTGCAGGGCGCGGCTGGCCCGTCTCCGGCACCATCCCGCCGATGGTCATGACGAACCGTCTGCGATCGGGGGCCGCGCCGGTGTGGACGGCGCCCCGCAGCGCCTGGAGGAAATACTCCCTCTGCCAATCCACCTCCACGAGGGCGGCTGCGAGTTCTGCCCCCAATCGATCGAGTTCCGCGGCGACCAGGGAGGGGATGCGCCTCCATCCCCCGTTCTCTCGCAGGAGCGCCCCGACGCGCGAGGCGACCTCGGGGTCCGGGTCCTCGGCGAACGGGAGGAGCCCCTCGATCGACGCCTCTCCCATGGCGCGCAGGGCGTCCTCGCCCGCCTGGCGCTCGGACCAGTCGGCGGAGCGGAGCCGCTCGACCTGGCGCGCGACGTCGGCGGCGTCGCCGTCGGCGAGCGGTCCGGGCGGGGTGGGGAGGAGGGAAAGGGTCGCGACGGCGAAGCCAAGCAGCACGGCGGTTGCGGTTCGTGCGCGCATACGGCACCTCCCAGGGTTCACGATGCGCGAATTATGTTAGCGATCGCTTTTTGTGTCAAGCGGAATCCGGCAGGAATGATCGTCCCGAGAGCGTATTCGATCGGGCTATGTGCACCCGAGGGGCCTGTGAGTTGCGATAATCCGGACATGGAGCCCGCGCCGCGCGTACCTGTCTCGGCACTTCCCGCCCACGCGGGAAGCCGCGTCGAGATCGCCGGGTGGCTCTACAACCGCCGCTCCAGCGGCAAGATCCACTTCCTCCAGGTCCGGGACGGGACCGGGGTCGTCCAGGCGGTCGTGGGGAAGGGGGATGTGCCGCCGGACCTGTTCGAACGGTGCGAGACGCTGGCCCAGGAGACATCGCTCATCGTCCGCGGGGTCGTCCGTGCGGACGCACGGGCCCCTCTCGGGGTGGAGATCGGGGCGGACTCCGTCGAGGTCGTCCAGATCGCCGAGCCGTACCCCCTGGGGAAAAAGGAGCACGGCCCCGACTTCCTTCTGACCCAGCGCCACCTGTGGCTTCGTTCCCGCAAGCCATGGGCGGTCCTGCGGGTTCGCGACTCCGTGATCCGGGCGATCCGTGACTTCTTCCATAAGGAAGGGTTCCTGTGCGTCGACGCCCCGGTCTTTACCCCCGCGGCGTGCGAGGGGACGACGACCCTGTTCGGGGTCGACTACTTCGACCTCGGGAAGGCGTACCTGACGCAGAGCGGGCAGCTGTACTCCGAGGCGGCCGCGATGGCGCACGGGAAGGTGTACTGCTTCGGGCCGGTCTTCCGGGCGGAGCGCTCCAAGACCCGCCGGCACCTCACCGAGTTCTGGATGGTCGAACCCGAGGCGGCGTTCTACACGCTCAACGATGTGATGTCGCTCGCCGAGCGTTTCCTCGAGGCGGTCGTGGCGCGCACCCTCGAGGAGCGGCGCGAGGAGCTGAAGATCCTGGAGCGCGACCCGGTCCCGCTCGAGCGGGTCCGCGCGCCGTTCCCGCGCATCTCCTATGACGAGGCGGTCGAGAAGATCCGCTCGGCGGGAGGGGCGATCGAGTGGGGGGAGGACTTCGGCTCCCCGCAGGAGACGGCCCTGTCCGCCTCGTACGACCGCCCCGTCATGGTCCACCGCTACCCGGCCCAGGTGAAGGCGTTCTACATGAAGCGGGATCCCTCCGACGCGCGCGTCGCGCTCTGCGTCGACGTCCTCGCGCCGGAGGGGGTCGGCGAGATCATCGGCGGCTCGCAGAGGGAGGACGACCTGGAGGCGCTCCTCGGCCGCGTCCGCGAGCACAAACTTCCGCAGGAGGCGTTCGAGTGGTACCTCGACCTGCGCCGCTACGGCTCCGTCCCGCACGGTGGGTTCGGCCTCGGCCTCGAGCGGACGGTCGGGTGGATCTGCGGCCTGGAGCATGTCCGAGAGGCGATCCCGTTCCCGAGGATGATGTATAGAATCGTGCCGTGATGAGCGAGGCGAGGGACGGCGAGGAGGAACCGATGGAGGCGCTCCCGGCGGACGACGAGGTGCTCGATGCGATTCCGGTGGGGGAGGAGGCCGTGGAAGAGGCCCCGGTCGCGCGGGCGACCGAACACATGCTCGATCTCGGCGCGGCGCTCCGGCAGGGGGCCTCCGCGGTCCCCGTCGAGGAGCTCTCCCGCAAGTACCGGCGCGTGCACGTCCTGGACGAGGCGCGCCTGCGGCTGCTGGTGTCCGAGGCGGTCGACCGCGCGCTGGCGGGGCGGGCGGAGGGGATCCGTGAGGAGGAGCGGGCCCGGTTGACGGAGGCGTCCCGCGGCGAGCTCAAGACCCTGATCGCGCGCCACCGCGAGGAGATGGGGCAGACGCAGGAGTCCGCGCGCCTTGCCCGCGAGGAGGCGGAGAAGACACGCAAGTCGACGGTCCACGAGGTCAAGTCCCTGCAGCAGAGGTACGAGGAGGCGAAGCGCGAGGCTCAGGAGGCCGCCGAGAAGCTCTCCGCGACGCAGGCGGCCGCCGAGACGCTGCAGGGGGAGGTCCAGAAACTTCGCGAATCGATGAAGGCCGCGGGCGAGGAGGCGAAACGGGTGGCCGCGGAGTCCGCCGCGCGCCTGGCCGAGGCGCGCGCCGCGGGCGAGACGCTGCGCGTCGGCGAGGGGAAGGCGCGCGAGGCTCTGCGCGCCGCCGAGGCGGAGCGCTCCCGTCTGCGCGAGGCGCTCGACACGGGCCGGTCGTCCATCGAATCGCTCGCGTCGGAGCTCGCTTCCGCGCGGAGGGGGCGCGACGACACACAGGTCCTGGCGTCGTC
>JACQRN010000055.1 GCA_016206515.1 Planctomycetota bacterium
ATTGACAAGAACAAACCAACAAATACACGCAGAATATTCAGCCACAACTCGACCGGGACGAGAGGGTCTGATTCAATACGCCGCCCATGCTCCGGAAAACCCTCCCCCTTTGGCTCTGCGCCGCGATCGCCCTGGGGCTCTGCGTATGGGTCCGGAGCGCCGGCACGTTCGACCGCCCGGAGGGGGCGCCCCCCCCGCCCCCCACGCCGGAGGAGATCCAGGCGGCGGCGCGCGGGACGCCTTACGTCGAGGGCCAGCACGGCGGGACGTTCCGCGGGGCGATCTCGTCCGACATCGCCACGCTTAACTACGCCCTCTCGAAGGACGCGACGACGAGTGATCTCCTCTCCCTATGCTACAACTCCCTGCTGGAGCACGACCCCCTGACCTACGAGCCGGTCCCCCTCCTGGCGCGCGAGGTTCCGACGGGCCCGGACGATCCCGACGGACTCGTCTGGACCTTCCACCTCCGCGAGGGGGCGCTCTGGTCCGACGGCGCCCCCCTGACCGCCCACGACGTCGCCTTCACGTTCGAGAAGATCCTCTTCAACGAGAGCATCGCCACCACCTCGCGGGAGGCGTACCGGCTGGAGGTGCGCGACGAGAGGACCGGCGAGACCCGCCAGGCGTTCATGAAGGTCGAGGCGCTTGACGACCTGACGGTCCGGTTCACCTGCCCGAGGCCCTGGGGATTCTTCCTGACCATCGCCCCATACCAGTGGATCCTTCCCCGGCACGTCCTCGAACGGCACGTCGACGAGGGGAGCTTCAACACCGCCTGGACGATCTCGTCCGACCCCCGCTCGGTCGTCGGGTGCGGCCCATTCCGGCTCGACCAGGTGGTCCCCGGCGAGCGCGTCGTGCTCGTGAGGAACCCGCACTACCACGTGACCGACGAGTTCGGGAAGCGCCTGCCGTACCTCGACCGGATCGTCTACGAGGTCACGAACAGCGACATCGCCCGCAAGAAGTTCCTGGACGGGGAACTCGACGCCAGCGGCGTCCGGGGGGAGCATTTCGCCGAGTACCGCCGCAGGGAACTCGAGGGGGCGATACGGATCATCCGGCGGGGCCCCAGCCTCACCCGGCGGTTCCTCGCCTTCAACATGAACCTCCGGACCGGCCCCGACGGGAAGCCGTTCCTCGACCCGGTCAAGGCGCGCTGGTTCCGCACGCGGGAGTTCCGCCAGGCGGTCTCCTACGCCATCGACCGGGACCGGATCCGGACGCTCATCTTCAACGACTTCGCCTACGTCCAACTCTCGACCATCTCCCAGGCGATCGACTACTACTGGTGCCCGGACGTCCGCAGGTACCCCCACGACATGGATCGCGCGCGCGGGCTCCTCGACGGTCTCGGATACACGGACCGGGACGGGGACGGAACGCGCGAGGACCCGGACGGGCACCCGATCCGCTTCGTCATCGCCTCCTACGCGGGGGACCGGAACACGGAGAAACTCGCCGCGCTGATCCAGGAGGATCTCGCGCAGGTCGGGATCGAGGTCACGTTCCGCCCGGAGGAGTTCAACCACCTCGTCCGGCAGCTCTCCCAGGAGTGGGACTGGGAGTCGATCCTCATCGGGTTCACCGGGGGGTGGGAACCGCACACGGACCGCGGGTTCTGGACCCTGCGGGGGGAGTACCACATGTGGAACCCGCGCCTCGAGCCGGATTCCCCCGGGATCTTCGACTGGGAACGGCGGATCCACGACCTCTTCGACGAGATGGGGATGAAGTTCACCATCGAGGAGAGGCGCCCCCTGTCGCATGAATGGCAGAGGATCGCGATGGAGGAACTCCCGGTGATCTACACCGTCACCGAGGAGCGCCTCACCGCGATCAGCACCCGGTTCGGGAACGTCCTGCCGACCCTCTACCAGGTGTGGGACGACCGCTACCTGTTCATCCTCGGGGGGGCCGGGGACTGATGCGAACCTACGCCCTGCGGCGCCTGGCGATCGGGCTCCCCCTGGTCCTGTTCATGTCCTTCGTCGTGTTCCTCGTCATGGGGTGGAGCGGGAACTCCGCCTTCGACGCGCTTGCCGCGGACCCCTCGATCTCGCCGCAGATCCTCAACCTGGAGAAGCGGAACCAGGGGCTGCACCGGCCGCTCGTCCTGCGCTACCTCTACTGGCTCCGCGGTGTCTGCTTCGACCTGCGCCTCGCCCCCCAGAGGCGCGTCGTCGCCGACTTCGACATGGAGGCGAAGGACCTCCCGCAGCGCCACGCCGTCGCCGCACAGGCCGTCTTCGAGCCGTTCGAGATCCCCGCGGAGGGGGCCATACAGGTCGGGGCGGAACCGGTCGCCCTCCCCGGGCTCGCGGACCCGGCGGCGCTCTCCCGCCTATTCAACGCGAAGCGGTCCGACGCCGCGTTCCTCCTCCTGGAGGGGCCCGCCGGGGCGACCGTGCGCGTGCACCTGGCGAGCCGCCGCCCGGAGGAGGAGGGGGCGCGGGAGGCCGCCTTCGAGTTCCCCTGCGCCGTGCCGGAGGGGAGCGCCCCGGACGCGCCGGGGATCGCGCGTGCGGAGATCTTCTTCCAGGCTGTCGCGGGCAAGGGGGTCAGCGTCGGACACCTGACGTCGCTTCGTGTCTCCTCCATGATCGAGGGACCCCTGCGCCTCCGCGAGGCACGCGCGCGGGTCCGTTCCTACGCCCTGGAAGAGAAGGAGGGGCGGCGGATGCGCGACGCGCACCTGCGCCTGCGCTTCACAGGAACGCCGGGCGAGAGGGTCTCCCTCGGCCGTCTCGATTCGCCGTACGTCGGACGGGTCCTCGACGCGTCGGAGTGGCAGGTGGACTGGGAGGCGTTCGACCGGGACCGCGCCCCCCCGCCCCCCGCCCTGGAGGGGCTCAACGAGGACGCGCGCGCCCGGGAACGCGACCGGGCGCGGCAGCGCGCCGGGGACCGGCTCGACTTCGACGCCCTCGAGTTCGACGCGCACCTGGACGGGAACGAGGCGCGGACCCTCCGCATCACGTTCCGCTCGCTGCCGGAGGGACGGGAGCCCTGGCGGAGGGACCCCGCCAGCGCGGAAACGGTGGAGACCCCCTGGGAGGTCGCGCTCTCCCCGGGCGACCAGCGGTGCGCGATCCCCCTCGCCGCGCTGGCGGGGCGGGGCGCGAACCTCCGCGCGGTGAGGGGCCTGGCGTTCGGGTGCGATCGGGCGTGCGTCCTGACCCTCGACGACCTGCGCCTGCGCCAATCGGGGTCAGGGTTCCGGATCGGACGGCCCGAGTTCGGACAGTCGGTGAACAAGAAGATGGGGGTCTGGACGTACCTCCTGGGCAAGATGAAGAACACGATCGGGCTCAACGTCATGGCGATCCTGCTGATCTGGTCCCTGTCGATCCCCGCCGGGGTGTACGCCGCCGCGCGCGCCTACCGCCCCGGCGACAAGATCCTGACCCTCCTGATGTACCTGGGCCAGGCGGTCCCGTCCTTCTTCCTGGCGACCCTCGTCCTGTTCGGGATCTCGCTGCTGCGGGACGCGATCCCGCCCGATGGCACGCTGGGGTTCCTCCGGCTGCCGCTCGGCGGCCGCACGGGGCTCGACCACGACGCGCTCGGATTCTGGGGGCGCCTCCTGGATGTCGCCCACCACGGCGTCGGCCCGGTCCTGGTCATGACGCTCGGCGGCATGGCGGGGCTCCAGCGCGTCATGCGCGCCACGATGATGGAGGAGAAGACGAAGCTCTACGTCACCGCGGCGCGCGCCCGCGGGGTTCCCGAGCGGAGCCTGTTCTTCAAGCACGCCTTGCGCAACGCGATCCTCCCGTTCATCGCGGGGCTCGGGTCGCTCCTCCCGGCGATGATCGGCGGCTCCGCCTTCATCGAGATCATCTTCAACTACCCCGGCATGGGCCGCGCGATGCTCGAGGCGGTGCAGAATTACGACACCAACGTCGTGATGGCCTCGATGTTCCTCAGCGGGATCCTGATCGTCGCGGGAAACCTCCTCGCCGACCTCCTCCTGGCCGCGGTCGATCCCCGCATCTCCCTGGAGGGGCGAGGGGCGTGAACGCGCCGCCCGACGTCCAGCGCGCGTCGCGCAGTCCCCTGCGCCTTGCCCTGCGCAAGTTCGCGCAGCACCGCCTGGCGATCTACGGCATGATCGCCCTGTCGGGCCTCTACGCCCTCATGATCCTGGCGGAGTTCGCGGCCCCCTACGACTTCAAGACGACGCGGTCGCAGAGGTTCCACCCGCCGAGCCGCATCCACTGGCGCACGCCACAGGGGCGGTGGACCGCGCCGTACGCCTACGCGGCCTTCGCCGTGGTGGACGGGGATTTCCGGCGCCACTACGTCGAGGCGAGCCCCGACAACCTCGCCTACCTGAAGAAGCGGCTTGGGGGCGCGGCGCCGGATACGTCCCGCGCCTACCCCCTGCGCCTGTTCGTCCGTGGGGACGAATACCGCCCCTGGTTCCTGGCCGCCCCGAAGTGGCTCCTGGAAAAGGCCCGCCTGAGGGCGCTCGCCGAACACGTGCCGGACCGCTGCACGCTCCACCTGTTCGGGCTCGGGGGGGGCGCCGGCCCTGGGGCGCCGATGTTCCATCTCCTGGGCGCCGACGACCTCGGGCGGGACCTCTTCTCGCGCATCCTCTACGGCTCGCGCGTGTCGCTCACCATCGGGTTCGCGGCGGTCGTGATCACCTTCTCCCTGGGGCTCCTGATCGGCGGCGTCTCGGGGTACTTCGGCGGCAGGGTCGACATCTCCCTGCAGCGCCTCGTCGAGGCGATGATGCTCCTGCCGGGGTTCTACATCCTCCTGGCGCTCTACGCGGCGCTGCCGAAGGACCTCTCCTCCACGGGCAGGTACTTCGCGATCGTCCTGATCCTCGCCTGCATCGGCTGGGCGGGGCTCGCCCGCACGGTGCGCGGCATCGTCCTGTCGCTGCGGCAGAACGACTACGTGCTCGCCTCCCGTGCGCTGGGGGTGCGGCCGCTGTCGATCATCGTGCGGCACATCCTGCCGAACACGTTCTCTTACGTGATCGTCGCGGTCACGCTGGCGATCCCCGGGTACATGCTCGGGGAGTCCGGGCTCTCCTTCCTGGGGCTCGGAATCGCCGAGCCGTACGCCTCGTGGGGGAACATGCTGGGCCTGACGCGCGACCCCTACTACTGCGCGAACTACCCCTGGATCCTCGTGCCGGGCCTGTTCATCCTCCTGACCGTCGTCTCCTTCAACCTCCTCGGCGACGGCCTGCGCGACGCCTTCGACCCGAAGACGGTCGTGGGGCGCAAGACGTAGGGGCCAAGGTCAGGCGGTCCGGGCCGGGGGCCGCGAGGCTTCCTCGATCTTCCGGGCGAGCCGGGAGACGCCCCCCCGCCGCTCCAGGATCGCGGCCAGACGATCGACCTCTTCGGCGGAGAACAGCGCCGTCGTGAACGGCCGGAGGAAGTGGAGCGCCTGGGCCCCCAGGAAACCCAGGGGGGCCGAGGCATCGAGGAAGAGCCCCGCCGGCGAGGCCATCCCGCGCCGCGCGACAGCGTCCGCCAGCCGATCGAGGAGCGCCTCCTCCTCGGCGGGAAGCGTGCCGCCCTCCGGCTCCACCGCGAACGCATGGGCGAGTCTCGACCGCAGGCCGGAGAGGGTCACGCCCCCCCCCCGGATCCATCACGCCCCGCCCCGCCGCGAAGGCGATGGACGGCCAGGAACAGGGCGAAAACGACGAGAAGGACCGGTGTCGCGTACCCGTAGGCGGCGGAGCCGTAGTAGCACAAGTCATAGCACCGGCCGTACAGGAGGGACATGCGCGCCATGACCGTGTACCCGAACGCCGCCCCGAAGGAGACCATCAGGAACAGCGTCCCCAGGCGCGCCACGTGCCGGATCGGCCCCTTGTGCTCGATCGAGTAGAAGAAGTAGACGAGGACCGAGAGGACCCCCACGATCACGAGGAGGTTCGAGAAATCGGTCCCGAGGTCGGCCATCCCGTAGGTCGAGAACCCTCCCTCCGGGCGGTGCGGGATCGGCCGGATCGTCCCCGCGATCTGGGACAGGATGTTCGTGTGGATGATGCTCGGGATCGCGACCCCCGCGCCGAATCCGACGATCAGGGCGAAGGTCCACCGGCTGAGCCACGCGAGGCGCGGAACCGCCCGGGTCAGCACCAGCAGGCCGAAGAAGACGGGGACGAGGACGGCCCAGTGACCCTGGCTCAGGGGGTCCACGACCTTCGGCTTGAACGTATCGAAGACCACCTGGATGAACAGGTAGCCGACCGAGACCCCGAGGAACAGGTGCTCCGCGAACTTGAAGAGCGGGTTATCGCGATAGAGAAAGCTGAAGATGCAGAGGGTCAGGGCGACCTCGATCCAGGGGCCGGCCAGGTTCACTTCGCCCCCTCCTTCCGGTAGAGGAACGCGAGCAGGTTCCCGAGGATGACCACCCCGATGATCGTGAAGTGCGTCAGGGACTGCACATCCATCCCCGCGGACGCCTTGCCGGAGACCCCCACCAGTTTCTCGTATTCCGCGGCCCCCTTCATCCCCCCGATGAACCCGGAGAGCTGGCCGGTCTGGAGGTACGGGTACATGTTCGCCGCCATGACGCCGGTCGCGGCGCCGATCAGCGGGAACCCCCCGGAGCCGGGGCGATCCCTCCCGTAGACGATCCATGCCTCCACGCCCGGATCCCCGGCGGCCAGGGACGCCACCAGGGAGAAGTCCTTCAATACGCGCACGCCCTCGAACACGGCCTGCTCGGACGGCTTCTTGCCATAGTAATCGGCGGGATAGGTCGTCTCGATCTCCTGCCCCATCCCCAGGATCACATTGACATTCCCCTGTTTCCATCCGAGGTAGGAGAAGTCCCGCCCCCGCTCCTTCCCGGACCTCGCAGAGGCTTCCCGGAGCGCCTGCTCGACGAGGCCGATCCCCCCCGGCCAGAGGTTCATCACGACGACGCGCAGGTCCTTTCGGAACGCGTGCTGGAGGGTCGCCTCCAGGACCGGGAGGAGTTCCGGCTTCGCCGTGGGGTCGAAGTCGCAGGAGATCAGGAAGGGGGCGCGCGGGGGGAGGGAGTCGATGCACCGGAAGTACGCCTCGACCGGCGGGGTCGTCCGGAGCCCCGGAAAGTTGAAGGGGTGCAGCACCGGCAGGAAGGCGACGACCGCCATGAGAAGGAAGATCCAGCGGCGGTCGAGTGTCAGGAGCCCCCTCATCCCTTCCCCCCCCCTTCCCCGAGGTAGGAGCGCTCGATTCCGAAGATCATCTTGAGGGAGGTCGCGATGACCCCCAGGGCGACCCCGAGCATGATCCCTCGCTTGGCGGCCAGGTTCAGGTTCGACATGATCCATTCGGAGATTTCGCCGATCTGCGGCAGGCCGGGGACGGCGCCCGCAAGGGCGCTCCATAGATGCTCGCCCAGAGGGACCCGGCCGAACATCAGGATGAACGCCGCGGCCAACAGAAGGAACGAGTCGAGCCCCCGCACGCGGAACGCGCGGAACGCGGCCGAGGCGATGAAGAAACCGAGCAGGGCGAACATCGTCCCGCTCAAGGGGACGAACAGGACCAGGTAGGTCCATCCGAAGGCGGTCTGCTGACCGGTCTCGATCGAGGAGGTCTTCCCCCGGGCGAGCACCCCCGTGACCACCATGACCAGGAACCCCGCGAACATCACGGCGCTGTACCCCCACCCCGGGACCTGCCTGCGGATCCGGTCGGCGTGCTGGAGGAACAGGGAGCCGATCCCCAGGAACATCGCGAACCCGCTGATCACGAGCATCCAGTCGTTGACGGTCGTCAGCATCTGCTGGGAGACCTGGTGTGGCACGAAGTACTGAATCAGGAAGACGATCCCGAACAGGAAGCAGATCGCGAGGGGGACGGTGCGTTTCAGGAAGGGCATGGCATCAGAACGGATGGAACAGGTCGAGGACCGGCGCAACGGCCCCCATGTTCCCACCCAGGCCGAAGACAGTGACGAGGATGCACGCCACCACCATAAAGATCATGAACGCCGCCTTCCCGACATCCTGGCCCCGCAAGGTCCCCACCAGGACGGGGTGGTTCGAAAGGTAGGCGCTCGCGGCGTAGAGTTCCTCGCCGATCAGCGTGTAGTCGCA
>JACQRN010000053.1 GCA_016206515.1 Planctomycetota bacterium
AGGTGAAGCTGTTGATCGCGGTCGCGATCACCGTCGCGACCGCCGGTCCGTACAGGCCAAGGGAGGGATAGAGGCCCAGCGGCGGGCGCACGAGGAGGTAGTTGAGCGCCCCGTTCACCGCCAGGTAGCCGACCGTCAGGCCGAGCAGGAGGCGGGTCCGGCCGACCGCCTGCAGGACCAGTCCGTACACCGCGATGCGCAACGGGACCAGCAGGAGGTAGATCCGGAAGATCGGGACGCTCGCCGCGTACCGGTCCGAGTAGACGAGGGGGAACAGCGGATCGGCCACGGCGAGCAGCACCACGAAGAGCGGGAAAAAGAGGAGGCTCGCCTTCCGGGCCGCGCTTCCCCATCGCGCGAACATCTCCGCGACCCGTCCTTCCCGGTGGAGCGCGCTGCACTCGGGGATCAGGACCGAGGCGACCGCGTTGTTGACGACCGCGACGAGGGGGATCTCCATCCCGCCCAGCACGTAGATCGCGTAGGCGGACGGTTCGAAGAGGGCCGAGATGAAGAGGCGGTCCAGGTCGTAGGCGAGCTTCCCGATCGCGGCGGCGATCGTGAACGGGACGGCATAGGCGAGCAGGGCGCGCACACGCTCGCGGTCCCACCGCGGCGTGATTCCGACGCGGCGCGCCGTGTACGCCACGGAGAAGAGCGCGGGGGGGAGCGTGGCCGCGCTGACCACCAGGACGAGGCCCCGCGCGCCGACCCCCGCCAGGGCCGCCGCCGCAAGCCCCCCTCCGAACAGCACCCCGCCATAGACGACGTACCGGACCAGCAGGCGGATCTCCCCCCGCACGGTCAGGAGCGCCGTGAAGATCGAGGAGACGAAGATCAGGATCGGGTACGGCCAGAACGCGCGCAGGAGCCCCGCGAGCGCCGGGTTGTCGAACCGCGTGGCGATCGCGGGCGCCGCCGCCGCCATCAGCGCCGACAGGGCCGTGCCGGCACCCGCCAGCAGCAGGAGCATCTGCCCCAGGAGCGCCGGCCATCCGGCGCGATCCGTCCGCGGGAGGAAATAGAGGCACGCGGACGGCAATCCCAGCATGAAAAACGCCGAGAGGGTTCCGTACACCAGCCAGACCTGCTGGAAACTCCCGAAGGTCTCCGGCGCCAGGACACGCGCCAGCACGATCGTCGCCGTGAACCGGAGCAACCGGTCCACGGCATTCGATCCGCCGATGAGCGCTGCACGACCGGTCAGCGACGCCGTCCCCATGACCCACTATTTACGTTGTTCGTCGGAACTTCCTATAGTGGGAAACGGTTGTCGCCGAACGCTTGCGGGACGCGAGACGGGAACGGATCCTGACGACGCGCCGGTTCCTCCTGGTGGCCTACTACTTTCCTCCCTCCGCGTCGGCGGGGGCCTTCCGGTGGACGCGCCTCTGCCGTCACCTTCGTTCCTGCGGGTGGGACCCGGTCGTTCTGACGACCTCGACCTCCCCCGGCTTCTATCTGGATGTCGATCCGGCGCTCGCACGGACGCTGCCGGAGGATCTGCGGGTCGTGCGGGTCCCGTCCTGGGAATGGGGGACCGCCTACCGCCTCCCGAGGGGGTGCCCGGTGGGGGCGCGACCGGTCCGGTCGCTCCGCGAGCGGATCGCGCGCCGCGTCGGGCACGAGGTCCGCTCCCGCATCCGCGCCGCGCTCGCCCCGTTCCTTGTGCCGGACGAGCAGGTCGGCTGGGCCGCGCGCGCGTACCTTCGGGGACGTACCCTGATCGACCGCCTGGGGATCGCCGCCGTCGTGACCACCGGCATGCCGCACTCGGCGCATCTCGCCGGATGGATGCTGAAGCGGCACCGGCGGCTCCCCTGGGTCGCCGACTACCGGGACCCCTGGATCTCCTGCGGCTATATCGATCGCAACCTGCGCGCCCGATGGCGGCGCGCGATCGAGGCGCGCCTGGAGGCGCTTCTCGTGCGGGACGCGGACCTGAACCTCGTGACGACCGACACCGCGCGATGCGACTTCGAGGCGCGCTATCCGGCCCTGCGCGGGCGGTTCCGGACCGTGACGAACGCGTTCGACCCGGCCGACTTCCCCGGCCCGCCCCGCGGGGGCCCCCCCCGCGGGGCGGATCCCGTCCCGGGGGGGCGGGACGTCTTCCGCGTCGTCTACTGCGGCAACTTCTTCCGCAAACGGACGCCGCTCTTCGCCCTGCGCGCGCTGCGGCGCCTGTTCGATGCGCACCCCGATCTCCGCTCCCGGATCCGCCTCGCCTTCTACGGCTCGTTCGGATTCGACGAGGCGACCGGCTGCTGGAACCGGGAGCACGTGCGCACCCTGGGGCTGGAGCGGCAGGTACACCTCGGCGGGCGCGTCCCGCACGCGGAGGCGGTACGGCTCGAGCGTGACGCGGATCTCCTGCTTCTCGTCGGCGGGACCGACCTGGACGACGGACTCCACCTGCCGGGGAAGCTGTTCGAGTACGTGGGGGCCTCCCGCCCCGTGCTCGCGACGATCCGGGGGGGGGATGCGGCGGACCTCGTCCGGCGGGAGGGGATCGGGGCCGTGGTGGCGCCGGACGACGAGGCGGCGATCGCCGGGGCGTTATACGAGGCGTACCAGGCCTGGGCGTGCGGGGGGGGCCGTACGGTCCCCTCGGCGGTCCGCGAGCGGTACCGTATCGAGTCGAAGGCGCGCGAGGTGGCGGATGTGCTCGATCGACTCGTCGCGGGGGGCCGAGCGTGAGCGATCGTGACGCGGACGTCTCGGTCGTGATCGTCTCCTACCGGTCCCGGGATCCCCTTGGGAACTGCCTCCGCGCGCTCGAACCGGCGCGCGACGAGGGGATCCGGGAGACGCTCATCGTCGACAACGCCTCCGGTGACGGGACGGCCGAGGGGGTGCGCGCCGGCTTCCCGTGGGTCCGGCTGATCGTCAACGAGGCGAACCGCGGGTTCGCGACCGCCTGCAACCAGGGGCTGCGCGCGGCATCGGGGGCGTTCCTGCTTCTGCTGAATCCCGACACCGAGGTTCGCCCCGGCGCGCTGCGGACGATGCGCGGCTACCTCGCCGCGCACCCGGACGTCGGCGCGGTCGGCTGCCGCCTCGGGGGAAGGGATGGGCGGCTCCAGACCTCCTGCACGAGCTTTCCGAACCTGCTCAACTTCGCCGTCTTGAGCTTCCTGCCGAACACGCGGCTCCCCAGGTTTTCGTGGGCGCCGCGGTGCCTGGCGGAGTGCTTCGACCATGCCGGCGTCCGGGAGGTCGACAGCGTCCTCGGGGCGGCGATGATGGTCCGCCGCGACGTGCTCGATACCGTCGGGCTCCTCGACGAGGGGTTTTTCCTGTACGGTGAGGAGAAGGACTGGTGCTATCGCATGTGGAAGGGGGGGTGGAAGGTCGTCTTCCTGCCGGACGCCGAGGTCGTGCACCTGGGGGGGTACAGCACGGCGCAGGCGGCGGACAGCGTCGCGTTCCTGTACGCGGCGCAGCGCCGCTTCCTGCGCAAGCACTACGGCCTGCCGCGCTGCGCGGCGCTGGTCGCCGTCTTCACGTGCGGCCTTGGGCTGCGCTGGCTCCTCGCCCGCCTGCGCGCCCTCCTGCCGGGAGGCGCCTTCGCCCGCGCCCGCGCGGAACGGTACGGTCTGGCGATCACATCGTTTCTCGGGGGGAGGGGTCCGTCCGATGGTTGATCTCCCCCTCCCGTCGGGGCCTGCGAGGACGCCGCCCCGCCGCCTTCGGGACAGGTTCCGCGGGATGCTCTTCTATCTCTTCTGGGAATACGGCGCGAGCTGGGTCCCGTTCTACGTCGGGCGGCTGTGGCGGCGTCTCGTCCTGAAACGGACGCTCAAGCGCTGCGGTCGCGGCGTGAACCTGAGCACCAACGTCCGGATCGAGTATCCCTGGAACATCGAGCTGGGCGAGCGCGTCTGGATCGGGAACGAGTGTCGCCTCGAGGGGATGGGGGGGATACGGATCGGGAACGATGCGAGCCTCGCGTTCCAGACGGCGCTCCAGACCGCCGGGCACGAGTTCGCCCCGGGGAGGCCGATCCGCGAGCAGCCGGTCGTCGCCCGTCCGATCGTGATCTGTGACGATGCCTGGCTCGGCGCCCGCACGATGGTCCGCTACGGCGTCACGATCGGCGCGGGCGCGGTCGTCGCGATGGGGGCGGTTGTCACGGAGGATGTCCCCCCCGGCGAGGTCTGGGGGGGCGTCCCGGCTAGGCGGATCGGGACGCGAGGATCGAGCGCACCCCCATCGAGAAGTAGTTGATTTCAAGGAGCCGGTACAGGTAGTCCGCGACGGGCGGGGGGAGGGCGGGCCCGGCGACCCCGATGCAAACGGACGCGACCCGGAGGCTTCGTGCGCCGATCAGCAGCCTCCTTGCCGTGGTGCGGAGGGAACGGTCCTCGAACGTCGCGTGACGGATCCTGAAACTGTCCTTCAAGTGCGTGAAAGACGGGTACAGCCTCCCGGCCTGGATGCCGTTTTTTTCGTTCCGGGCGCAGTCCTGCCGCAGGGTGGTCGTGAACAGGTGGTGCGCGAGCGCCTCCCTTCGGAAACGGAGGGGGACCCCGCGCGACGTGAGCCGGTATCCCAGCTCCGTGTCCTCGCAGTCGGCGCGCGTGAACCGCTCGTCGAACATCCCCGTCTCCAGGAAGAGGGGGCGGGGCAGGGAGAGGTTCAGGGAGCAGCAGAAGCGGTAGGGGAGCGCCCTTCCCTCCTGCTCGCATCGACTCATTCCGTCGAAGATCGAATCCCATCGTCGCCGGAAGTAGCGCATCAGCGATGTGGCGGCGTGGTCGCGCGGGATCGGGGTGTACCCGAGGAGGACGCGTGGCCCCTCCCCTGCGCGGTGAGCGCGCAGGTGCGTCTCCAGGAGCCCCGGCTGGGCGATGACGTCGTCGTCGATGAACAGCAGGATCTCCCCGCGCGCCTCCCTGGCGCCGGCGTTGCGCGCCCGGGCGGGGCCGGCGTTCTCCTGCCGCAGGACCCGGACCCGGTCCCGGAACGCCTGCAGGACCTCCTGCGTGTCGTCCGGCGACCCATCGTCGACGACGAGGGTCTCGGCGCGGAACCCGGGCGTCTCCTGGGACAGGATCGCCTCGACGCAACGGCGCAGGGATTGCGAGCGGTTATACGTCGGGACCACGACCGAAATATCCGGAGGGCCCTCCACGCGCGGATGATACCGGGGGCCGTGCGTGTATCGTGGCGTGGATTGGAGATCGCGATCCTGAACTGGCCGATGACGCGCCTCGACCCCGCGCGGTGCGGCGGCGTCGAGCGGGTCGCGCTTTCGATCCGGGAGTCGCTCGAGCGGCGCGGCGTCGAAGCGACCCTGACCGTCGCCGGCTTCGACGGGGGCGGGAAACCCGCGTGGCTGGACGTCGTCCGCGACACGCGCGTGCTGCGCCGGCTGACGTTCCCCCTCTACTACCGGCGGTTCCTGCGCCGTCACGGCGGCGCCCAGGTCCTTCACGGCCATAACGCGCCCCTCCTGGCGGCGCTCGCGCCGGAGCGGACGCTCGTCTGGTTCGGGAACGAGGTGCGGCTCGATCTGTTCCGCGTCTGGGAAGGGCGCTACCGTCGGGCGCGGTACGCTTTCGACTCGGCGTTCCTCCTCCGGAAGTTCCGCGAGGCGTACCCGTCGATCCCGGAGGAACGCTGCTTCCTGCTTTCGAACGCCGTCGATACGGGCCTGTTCCGCCCGGGGGAGCGCGAGGGCGGCTCCCCGCGCCGGGCGCTCTTCGTCGGACAGTGGAACGTCGCCAAGGGGATCGATCTTCTTCTCGCCTCGGCGCGGATCGCGCACCGTCGCGGCGCGCGCTGGGAACTCCTCCTGGCGGGCTCCCCCCGGCTGTGGGGGAGCCGCACGGACGAGCCGGAGGCGGCCCGGATCGAGGCGGCGGTCGCCGCCTGCGCGCGCGAGGTGCCGACGTTGAAGGTGGTCGGCCCGGTCGACTACGCCGACCTCCCGGCGCTCTACCGGCGCGCGGACCTGTGCGTCGTGCCGTCGGTCTGGGACGACCCGGCGCCGTCGGTGGCGCTCCAGGCGATGGCCGCAGGACTGCCGGTTGTCGCCTTCCGTCGGGGGGGGCTTCCGGGGATCATCGGGGACGGTGAGACGGGGGTTCTGTGTGGTTCGGAGACTCCGGAGGCGCTCGACGCTGCGGTCGACCGCCTCCTCGGGGACGACGGTGCCCTGCGGCGGATGGGGGAGAACGCCCGCGCTCGCGCCGTGGAGCGGTTCTCGTGGGAGGCGCACATGGAGGCGTTGATGGCGATCTACGCGAGGATCCTGGAGGGCGGGGCATGACGGGCCGCCCCCTCCGGATCGGGGTCGACGCCTCGGGGTGGAAGACCGGGCGCGGGATCGCGCGGTACCTCGACGGGCTGTTCACGTCGCTCCTGTCGCTCGGGGAGCCCCTGGAGTTCACATTCTTCTGCCCGCGCGGCATCGCGGTCCCGCTCCGGCAGGGGCTCTGGCGCCGGGTCGAGGTCGCCCGCGCCCTGGTGCCGCGCTCGTACACCGACGGCCTGCTTCCCCGCGCGGTCGCCACGGAGAGCCTGGACCTGATGCACTTCCCGGCGAACACGTTCTGGGGGAAGCCCCACGTCCCGACGGTGGTCACGATCCACGACCTGGCGCTCCTGGAGTTCCCGGACCGCTTCTTCCGGACCCGCTGGGCGGCGGCGAAGTACCGCGCGCGGTTCACGCGACTGGGGGGGATCGCGAGCCGCGTGATCGCCGTCTCCGGGCATACCGCGGGGAAGATCGTCGCGCGCAATCCGCACCCGTGCGAGATGACGACCGTCCACAACGGGATCGACGACCGGTTCCGCGACGCGTCGAACGTGCGCGCGCCGGTGGACGGGAGGGTCCTGTACGCCGGGGCGCTCGACTTCCGCAAGAACCTTACCCGTCTCCTGGAGGCGTTCGACATCGTGCGCCGGACGCGCCCACGCTCGCACCTGGTCCTTGCCGGAAGGCGCGGGACCGACCGGCGGGTCTATCCGCTCATCGAGATCGAGGCGCGCCGGCTGGCGCTCGGGCCGTCCGTGGAGATCGTTGCCAACCCGGACGACGCGCGCCTGGTGGAGCTGTACCGCAGCGCCTCGGCGTTCGTTTTTCCTTCCTTGTACGAGGGGTTCGGCCTTCCCGTGTTGGAGGCGATGGCCGCCGGCTGCCCGGTCGCCTGCTCGCGCGCCGCCTCGCTCCCCGAGGTGACCGGCGACGCCGCGCTCCTGTTCGACGCCGAGGATCCGGAGGGGATGGCGGAGGCGATCGGGAGCCTCCTCGACGACGGCAAGTTGGCGGCGTCCCTCTCCGAGGCGGGCCGCGAGCGGGCGGAGGGGTTCACCTGGGAGCGGTGCGCCCGCGCGACGCTGGGGGTCTACCGCGCCGTGCTTGGAAACCGCTTCCCTACCCTTCCCAGAAAATAATCCCTCACTCCTGCACGCAGGGCGTTGGCTCGGCGCTCGGCGTAGGGGCCGCCCTCGCGGCTCCAGGAGCGCAGCGACGGGCGGATGTGGTTGCGCCAGAACCGGACGTAGAAGAGGAGTCGTGCGCGAAGGGGGGCGTGCTTCCTCATCAGGAGCAGGTGGTTGCGGGCGTAGTAGTAGGCGTACAGGGCGGAGCGGGGGCCGCCGGTGGAGCGCGAGCCCTTGTGCCGCACGCCTGGACCGGGGACCCAGAGGACCTTGAACCCGGCGCGCTCTGCGCGGACGGCCCAGTCGGTGTCCTCGAAGTAGAGGAAGTAGTCCGGGTCGAGGAGTCCCGCCTTCCGGCAGAACTCCTTCGTGACCATCAGGGCGCACCCGGGGAGGTACCCGACCTCGCGCGGCGCGATGGCCGTGTCGTCGATCCCGAGGTCCCAGATCTGCCCGGTGCGGATGTCGAGGTCGGACCCCGCCGACTCGACCTGCGTCGGCTCGTGGTAGTTGCGTACGGTGGGGCCGAACATCCCCGCGCGCGGTACAGCGAGCGCGGCCGAGAGGAGCGGTTCGATGCACCCGGGTTCGAGCAGGACGTCGTTGTTCAGCAGGAGAATCAGGTCGCATCCGTCGTCGAGCGCGCGGCGGATCCCGATGTTGTTGCCACCCGCGTACCCCAGGTTCTCGCCGTTCTCGATCAGGACCGTCCTCGCCTGGTTCAGGGCGCGCAGCGTCTCGAGGGTCCCGTCGGTCGATCCGTTGTCGACGAGGTAGAGCGAGGCGTCGGTATAGGTCAGCCGTCCGATCGACCGGATGCAGTCGAGGGTGTCGTGGACCCCGTTGAAGCACAGGACGATGATCCCAACCTTCGGGGGGGGCATGCGGCCCCCCTCCTCGCGCGCCAGGTTCACGGAGTAGAGAGTACGGCTTGACTTGTGACTTGCGACTTGTGACTTTCGGCCCCCGGATGCGGCTCCTCGCCACGGGCGGCGCCGGGTATGTCGGCTCCCACGTCTCGGCGGCGTTCCGCGCCTCCGGCCACGAGGTCGCCGTCTACGACGACCTCTCCAGCGGGCATGAGTGGGCGATCCCGCCAGGGACACCGTTCACGCGCGGCGACGTGCGGGACACCTCCCGTCTGGAGGCCGCCCTGCGCTCGTCCCGCGCCGAGGGGGTCCTTCACTTCGCCGCGAAATGCCTGGTGGGGGAGTCGGTCCTCAAGCCCGACCTCTATTTCGACATCAACGTCGTCGGCGGCGCCTCGCTCCTGCGCGCCATGGAGCGCGCGGGGGTGAAGCGGCTCCTGTTCTCCTCGACGGCGTCCGTCTACGGGAACCCGCAGACCTCCCCGATCCCCGAGGATCATCCCCTGAACCCCGTGAACCCGTACGGCGAGTCGAAGCGCGACTTCGAGAACCTCCTGGCGGCCGCCGCGCGCGCGGGGGCGGTCCGGTACGCCTCCCTGCGCTACTTCAACGCGGCCGGATGCGCCGAGGACGGTTCCCTGGGGGAGGACCACGACCCCGAGACGCACCTGATCCCGAACGCGCTGCGCGCTCTCTTGCCGGGCGGCGCGCCTCTCACCGTCTTTGGCCGCGACTGGCCGACCCGCGACGGAACGTGCGTGCGCGACTACCTCCACGTCGAGGATCTGGCGGACGCCCACCTGCGCGCGTGGGACCGCCTCTGCCGCGACGGGGAGGGGGGGGTCTTCAACCTCGGGACCGGGACCGGCTCGACGGTCCTGGAGGTGCTCGAAGCGATCCGGAACGAAGCCGGCCGCAAGGTGCCTGTCTCGTTCGGCCCGCGCCGCGACGGCGACCCCGCGGTCCTGGTCGCCTCCAACGTCCGCGCCCGCCGGATCCTGGGCTGGACGCCGTGCCGCTCTCTTGCCGATATCGTCCGCACCGCGTGGAATTGGGGACAGACACCAATTAAAAATGTGGAGAGACGCCGATGACAGGGAATAGTCCCGCCGGGTTATCCACAAAATAAATTGGTGTCTGTCCCCATCCGGTAGGCGCGGCTTTCGGCGGAGGGGAAGAGCCCCCGGGCGACAGCGCGGGCACGGTCGCGCCAGGTCGGCAGCGCCAGGAGGGGGCGCAGGCGGGACAGGCCGGTCGGGACCGTGTACTCCGCCTCGCCGCAGAAGAGGGGGGGCATGAGTTTCGGATAAAGGGTGCCTGTCCCCATTTTTAATGCGTTCAGGAATCCCGCAGAGCGGGCTTCGTGGATCACCGTGTCCCAATCCACCTCCGCGCGGTACCTGCGCAGCCACTCGGCGAGATCCAGTCTCCAGAGCGTTCCCTGAAAGCCGTGCACGGCTCCCGCGTGGAACGCGAGGTAGGACGGCTCCAGCGCGAGGGGGAGGAAGCGAGCGGAGGGATCGTCGGGATCGGGCCGGGACGCCGACCAGAGCCGGTCCGGGTCGATCCCCGCGGCGCCGCGGTACCGCTCGTACTGCTCGAGCCCCCAGTGGATCTCGACCGACAGGTTCCCGTCGCCGTCGACGTACGTCGCCTCGAGGCCGAACCTCCGCATCGCCTCCCATGCCTCGTCGGGGTCGCGCCGCGCGTGCCCCGCCTCGCGTAGCGCGGCGTCCGCCCCCTTCACGTCGGCGGGGTGGATCCAGAAGTCGATGTCCGCCATCGGGCGCAGGGCGGGATCGGGGTAGAGGTGCCGCCGCAGAGCCGCCCCCTTCAGGAGGACCGCCCGGACCCCGGCGGAGGCGAACCTCCCGCACAGGTCCCGCACGACCTCCTCCTGCCCATGCGCGCGGGCGGCGGACTGCGCGTACGCCGCCCGCAGGCGGCCGGCGACCTCCTCCGGCCATCCGAGGGTGTGCCGCCGGTGGTGCCAGTGGAGGAGGGGGAGGGTTCTCGCCTGCGCCGCCAGGCGCAGGACGGCGTCCCAGTCCCGCCCTTCGGGGGGACGCGCGCGGACGCGCGCGAGCGCGTCGGGTGCCGGATCGAGCGCCAGGAGGTCCCGCAGGAACTCCCGGGCGACTCCCGTGGAATCCGGTCGCATGGGGGTATGGTACGATCCCCCCGTGGTGTGCCCGCCCCGCCGGACCGACGCCTTTGTCCACCGGAACGTCGCCGGGGAGGCGCTCCTGGTCCCGGTCCGCGCGCAGCCGTCCGAGATCCAGTCGGCGTACCTGCTCAACGAGACCTCCGAGTTCATCTATCTTCAGCTGGACGGGCGCCGGACGCCGGAGTCGCTCGCCGAGATCGTCCGCGAGCGGTACGAGGTGGGGCGCGACGAGGCTCTGCGCGATGTCGAGGCGCTCCTGTCGGATCTGGCGGAGATCGGCGCGGCTGCCCCCCCCGGCGGGGGAACGGCATGACCGCCTCCTGCGCCGTCGGCGAAATGTCGTACACCGCGCTCACCTCGCGGATGTCCGACCGGATCGTGGCAGGCCGGATCCCCGTGGAGGGGACGCTGGAGCTGACGTACCGCTGCAACCTCGCGTGCGTCCAGTGCTACTGCAACCTCCCGGCCGGAGACGAGGAGGCGCGGCGCAAGGAATTGACGACCCCGGAGGTGTACCGGATCCTTGACGGGATCGCCGAGGCGGGGTGCCTGTGGCTCCTCCTGACCGGCGGCGAGATCCTCCTGCGCAAGGATTTCCTCGAAATCTACGCCTATGCCAAGCGGAAGGGGTTCCTCCTGACGCTCTTCACCAACGGCGCGGGGATTACGGCGCGGATCGCCGACGCGCTCGCCTCCGAGCCCCCGTTCGCGATCGAGATCACGCTCTATGGCGCCTCCGAGGGGACCTACCGGCGCGTGACGGGGCGGTCCGGGCAATATGCGAGGGTGCTCGCAGGGATCGAGCGGATCCTGGAGCGCCGGCTTCCTCTGGCCCTGAAGTCCACGATCGTCGAGCAGAACGAGCCGGACCTCCCCGCGATGAGGGAGTTCGCGCACGCACGCGGCCTCTCGTTCCGCTACAGCGCGGAGCTCCATCCGAGAACCGACGACCCCGGGGGCGTCGTCGGCGACCGGCTCACCCCCGAGGCGGCTCTGGAGCTGGATCGCGCCGACCCGGAGCGGTGGGAGGAATTGCGCAAACTGTTCACCGTGGAGGACCGCTCGCGCCTGTCGAACCGTTCGCCGTCCCTGTTCATCTGCTACGCCGGTGTGTCGGGGTTCCATATCAACCCGTACGGCCGGCTTCAGTTCTGCCCCTCCATCGAGGCGCTCGGGCACGACCTGCGGAAGGTCCCGTTCGCGGAGGCGTGGCGACGCTTCGCCGCGTTCCGCCGTCTCCAGGCGCCCCCCGTGCGCGCCTGCAACGAGTGCGACCTGAACGTCGCCTGCGGGTCGTGCGCGGGGGAGGCGCACCTCGACAGCGGCGACATGACCCGCGGCACGGAGTTCCACCACCGCCTGACGAGCCTACGCGCCGATGCGTTCGGACTGCGTCTCACGGAGAACGAGAAAGGAGCGTTGAAGATCGATGCCGGAACGTAAGCGCAAGCCGTACGTCGCGCCCGCCCTCCACCGGGTCCCCCTCGTCCCCGAGGAGGCGGTCCTGACGGTGTGCAAGATCGGCAGCAGCGGGCCCAGGACCAAGCGGTGCGACAAGAACCAGGGGTCGTGCGTGAACCAGGCGGCGGGAAGTTGAGCGGCCCCCCCCTGCGTCTTGAGATATGGAAGGGCCGCTCATCCTGAGCGAAGCGAAGGATCCCCTCGCCCATCGAGTTCCGGACTCCCGAAGGGTCGGGGTGGCACGGGGTTCATCCCCGGGCGGGCGTGAAGCCCGCCCTGCCTCATCGCTTTGCATTGGAGGTCTTCAACTTTCATGGCGCGCGGAGGGCGAGCTCCGAGTTACGATCGGTCCGGTCCTGCGAGCGTTCGCCGCGGAGGGGGGTGGACGCGCGTTCGACCTCCGGATCTCCCGTCGTGCGCCGCCGCGTCCGGCCGGGTCGGCGCTCCGGTTCGAGACCCCCGTCTGGCGGCTGGAGGAGGCCCCCTCGTCGTTCACGTTCGAAATGCCGTACAGGGCCGGGGCGCGGCGCCGGCTCCGGATCGACCGCCTCTGGCGTCGCGGGGCTCTCGGATGGACGGGGACGCGCCTTCCCCGGCGCCTGGCGTACCCGTTCCGCACGCCGTTCCTCGAAGTGCTCTGGATGCACCTCCTGCCGTTGCACGCGGGGCTCCTCGTGCACGCCGCCGCCGTCGAGCATCGCGGGAAGGCGCTCCTGTTCGTCGGCCGTTCGGGCGCCGGGAAGAGCACGCTCGCG
>JACQRN010000054.1 GCA_016206515.1 Planctomycetota bacterium
CTGTACGTCGTCGGCTCCCGACCGTCCGATGCCGTGCGCCTTCAACAGGCGGTCCTGGAGGAGGTCGCGCAGCATCCCGGCGCTTCCCTCTCCTCCCTCCCGGGCGATGCCGAGCGGGAGACCGCCCGCCAGATGAGCCGAGGCCGCTTCGCTCTCCTGACGATCGAGACGAAGGAGTCGCGTAGGTGGCGCGTCACGACCGCCGGGGTTCCGCTCCGGGAAGACGCACATCGCACCGGGGGGACCGAGGAGATCGGCGAACTGACCCCCGAATCCCTGCGCGACGGCTCCTGGAAAACCGCCAAGCCGCGCGCCTACAACCTCTCCCTCCAGCCCCCCCGCATCGTCGCGGGCCGCAGGCACCCGTACCGCTCGTTCCTCGACGGCGTGCGCGCCAAGCTCGTCTCGCTCGGGTTCGAGGAGATGCACGGCCCGCTGGTCGAGTCCGAGTTCTGGAACATGGACGCCCTCTACATGCCGCAGACCCACCCGGCGCGCGCGATCCACGACGTCTACCGCGTCGAGACGCGCTCGCACGCGGGGGACCTTCCCGCACCTCTTTTGGGAAGGGTCGCCGCCGCGCACGAGCGCGGGGAGGGGTGCGGCTCCCGGGGATGGGGGTACGCCTTCGACCGCGACGCGACCGCCCGCCTGGTCCTGCGCAGCCAGGGAACGGCGCTCTCGTCGCGCTGGATGGCGATGCACGCGAAGTCGCCGGGGAAGTACTTCGCCATCGCGCGGTGCTTCCGACCCGACGTCGTCGACGCGACCCACGCGTCCGACTTCTACCAGGTCGAGGGGATCGTGATCGGCACGGAGATCCACTACGGCCACCTGCGGGGGCTCCTCGAGATGTTCGGACGCGAATTGGCGCAAGCGGAGGCGTGCGAGGTCCGCCCCGGGTACTTCCCGTTCACGGAGCCGTCCGTCGAGGCGTTCATCCGGCACCCGAGGATCGGGTGGATGGAGATGGGAGGGGCGGGGCTGTTCCGCCCGGAGGTCACGACGCCCCCGGGCGTGAAGGGGCAGGTGATCGCCTGGGGGCTCGGCCTCGACCGGATGGCGATGGTCGCCCTCGGCGTCGACGACATCCGGGATCTGTTCGCCACGCGGCTCGACACCTTGAGGAAGATGCGTTCAGCGCCGCTGGTATAGAAAACGCGCCATGCCGACCCTCGACATCGACCGCAGCGACCTGAACCTCCTCCTGGGGCGCTCTCCCGGGGACGAGGAACTCCACCGCCTCCTGGAGGGGCGCAAGGCGGAGATGAAGGGGCAGGAGGGACCGCTTCTGCGTGTCGAGGTCACCGATACGAACCGGCCCGACCTGTGGTGCGCCGAGGGGCTCGCGCGCGCCTGCCGTCCCCCGCGCGCGTACCCCTGCTTCGAGCCGGGCGAGGCGGCCCTCGGCATCCGCGCGGGCGCTTCCCTGCGTGAATTGCGCCCCTTCGTCCAGGCGTTCCGTGCGCGCGGTCCCGGGCTCTCGGCGGGAGCCCTGGCGGCCCTGATCCAGACCCAGGAGAAACTTGCGGAGAACTTCGGACGTTCGAGGAAGACGGTTTCCATCGGCGTCTACCGCGCCGGCGCGATCCGCTTCCCCGTTTCCTACGAGGCAGGAGCGCCGGGCGAGCCCCGGATGCGCGCCCTCGGGGACACGCAGATCCGCACCTTCACGGAGATCCTGCGCGCACACCCGAAGGGGATCGAGTACGGCACGATCCTCTCGCCGGGGAAGCCGGTCCCGGTCCTGAAGGACGCCTCCGGGACGATCCTCTCCTTCCCGCCGATCATCAACTCCGACGACCTCGGGCAGGTCCGCGTGGGGGACGGCGACCTCCTCGTCGAGGCTACGGGGGCCGACCTCGACGCGGTGCTGCTCGTCGAAAACATCCTCGCCGCGAACCTCTCCGACCGGGGATGGATCGTCGAGCCGCTGGCGACCGAATATCCGTTCGACACGCCGCGCGGACGTCGCGTCCGGACGCCGGGGGGCTGGGGGGAGGGGCGCTGCCCCCCGCTGGAGGTCCCGCTCGGGGAGTTCACGCGCCTTCTTGGCGAGACCCCCTCGGATGAGGAGGCCGCCGGTGCCCTGCGCGGCGCCGGGCACCGGGTGCAGACCGGGAAGGGGACGCTCCTCGTGACGTTCCCGCCGTGGCGGGGCGACGCGATGCACCCGGTCGACGCGGTCGAGGATTTCCTCCTGGCGCGCGGGGCGGGCTCCTTCCCGCCGCGCCCCCTGGAGACGTTCACGATCGGGCGCGCCGCGAGCGCCTCCCGCGTCGAGGACCGCGTGCGGGACCACCTCCTGGGGCTCGGCCTCGAGGAGATCTTCTCGAACCTCCTCTGCGACCGCGTCTCCCTGCGCGACCGGATGCGACGCGCGCTTCCCGAGCCGGTCACGATCGCCAACCCGATGTCCGAGCGGTTCGCGTGCCTGCGCGACTCGCTCCTTCCGGGACTCCTGCGCATGGAGGGGAGCAGCGGCGACGCGCGCTACCCCCACCGGCTCTTCGAGGTCGGCGAGATCGCGCGGCCGGACGCTGGCGCCCCCCACGGCAGCCGGACGCTCTGCTCCGCGGCGGTCCTGGTGGCCGCCGAGCGTGCCCCGTTCACGCAGATGGCGTCGCTCCTGGCGCAGATCCTGCAGTGGCTCGACATCCCCTATCGCCTGCAAGAGGCTCCCGACGGAACCTACTGGGAGGGAAGACACGCACAGATCCTCCTGGGAGGGACCCGCGCCGGATCGATCGGGGAGATCCACCCCGAGGTCATGGAACGCTGGGGGATCCGGATGCCGTGCGCCGCGTTCGAGATCGACCTCGGCTCCCCGTTCGGCCTCTCCCCCGCGTGAGTCCCCGCCGTTCCCCGCGCGAGGTGCGGTGGCCCCGGATCACGGGGGCGGTCCTCGCCGGGGGACGCAGCCGCAGGATGGGACGCGACAAGGGGTCGCTTCGCTGGGAGGGCGCGACGCTGCTGGAGCGCTCGGTCGCGTTCCTCCAAGAGAGGTTCGGAGAGGTGCTCGTCTGTACCCGAGGCGCACGGCCCGTCCCGCGCGGCGCGCGGCTCGTTCTCGACGGGGACGGCCCGGCCTGCCCGCTGTCGGGGATCGCCTCCGCGCTGGAGGAAGCCGCGCACCCATGGGTCTTCGTCGTCGGGTGCGACATGCCATTCCCGTCGGAGGGGCTGATCGCGGCGCTCTGTGCGCTTCGGGGCGGCGCGGACGCCGTCGTCCCGATGGGGGCGGAAGGTCCGGAGCCGCTCCACGCCTTCTACGCGCGCCGGAGCGCCCACGAGATGCGCCAGCGCCTCCAGCGCGGGTCCGCGGGGATCCAGGCGTTCCTCCAGGGCGTCCGTGTGCGGCGTCTGGCTCGGTCCGAGGTGGTCCGCCTGGACCCGGACGGGTGGGCGATGTTCAACGCGAACACCCCGGGCGCCCTGGCCCGTGCGCGCCGCCGCGCCCGCGCGCTTGCCCGTGGACGCACGGGGGCCGGCGCGGTACCTTCGTCGCCCTCAGGCGCGAAACGATGAAGACCCGGGCCCTCGCCGATATCCTCACCCTGGTCGCGGACGATCTGCGCTCCCTCGAGGACGTGATCCAGCTCGAGGCCGCCGCGGCCGACCCCCTGATGCAGGGGTTGGTGCACCATGTCTCACAAAACCGGGGAAAGCGCCTGCGCGCCGCCCTCGTATTCCTCTGCGGCCGGGCGGGGGGGATGCTCCAGGCCGAGCATATGCGTCTGGCGTGCGCGGCGGAGCTTCTCCACAACGCGACGCTCGTGCACGACGACATCCTCGACCACGCCGCCACCCGGCGGGGAGCCCCGGCGGTGAACGCGAAGTGGGGGAGCGAGATCGCGGTGATCTTCGGCGACTACCTGTTCTCGGCCGCCTTCTCCCTGATCATGGAATTCCCCGAGACCCGCATCGGTCGCCAGCTGGCGATCTCGACGCGCGCCATGGTAGAGGGCGAGATGCTGCAGCTGCAGGATCGCTTCCAGAAGGCGATCCCGTCGACCGCCAGCTACCTGCGGATGATCGAGCTGAAGACCGCGAGCCTCATGTCGGCCTGCACGGGGCTCGCGGGGTTCCTCTCCGACCGCTCCGCCGACGACGAGGCGTGGGCGAGGTTCGGCCACGAATTCGGGATGGCGTTCCAGATCGTCGACGACTGCCTCGACCTGATGGGGCACGAGGGGACGATGGGGAAGTCGCTCGGGACCGACCTGACGACGGGAAAGGCGACGCTCCCGTTCCTGAAGATGCTCGAGCTGTCGGAGAGCGCCGGGCGCGCGGAGCTGCTGCGCCGGTTCTGGGAGCCGGACGACGACCCGACCCGCAAGCGGACGGGGTTCGTGCGCTTGCCCGTGGCCAAGCCAGCCTTCGAAGCCTCCTGGGCCCAGGCCGCCTCGCACATCGCCGCCGCCAAGGAGGCGCTCCTGAGGCAGCGCCCCTCCCCGTTCCGGGACGCGCTCGAGGGGCTCACCGACCACCTCCTGATCCGGCAGCGGTAGGCGGGCGATGCAGTTCGACCTCTTCGACGAGACCGCCAACGCCGTCCTCGGGACCCCCACCTACGCCGCGTTCCGGGAGCGGCTGCTGGCGTCCAACTGCCAGCGCTGCCCGCTCGGCGGGACGCGCACGAACATCGTCGTGGACCGCGGGAACCCGGACCGCCCGATCCTCGTGATCGGGGAGGGGCCCGGCGAGAACGAGGATCTGCAGGGGAAGGCGTTCGTGGGACGCGCGGGGGTTCTCCTGGACAAGATCCTCGGGGCGATCGGTCTGGACACCAACCGGGACATGCTGATCGCCAACGTGGTCAAGTGCCGCGTCCCCGAGAACCTCCCCCCCTCCGCCGAGTCGGTCGAGCAGTGCCTGCCGTACCTGCGCAAGCAGATCGAGCTCGTCCGGCCTCGCATCGTGCTGCTGCTGGGGTCCACGGCACTCAAGCACCTCGACCCCACGCGGCGCCTCGGTCCGATGAGCGAGGAGGCGGGACGCTTCTTCACGCTGGGCACCTACCCGCTCGTCGAGTTCATGGTTCTGTACCACCCCGCGGCGCTCCTCTACAACGCGAGGCTGAAGAGCGACATGTGGGCCCATGTCAAGATCCTCCAGCGGCGCCTGCGGGAGATGGACCTCCTGCCGGGATCGGCGTAGAATCCCTCCCCGGTGAGCCCCTTCCTCTCCAGGACGATCTCCCCCGCCTGGGTCGCCGCCTGCTTCGCGTTCCTGGCGCTCGCCGGGACCGCCTATGCGCTGTGCCCCCTCGACGACTCCGTGGACACATTCCCCCCCTCGGACACTGTGAACGTGCGGGACCTCGGTAGACTCGTGGCAACCGGAGCGTTCGCCTCCGCGCTCGCGGACAACACCGCGTTCCTTCTGCGGCTGACGGTGCTCGTCCCGTGGAGCGCGACCTGCTTCCTGCTGTCCAACGGCCTCCTGCTGTCCCTGCTGCTGCGTGACCGCTCGCGGCTGCGCGATGGATCGGCGGTCTGTGCGATCCTCCTCGTCGCCGCCTCCGACGTCTACCTCGCCTTCTCCTGGACGAACCTCGCCCGGGACTGGACGACGCAGTACCAGCTCTCCCGCGCGGTGGAGTCTTCGACGGTCCGCTATTGAGTCCGACATCATCCATGTCGTCCGTGCACGGACGGGCATAAAGCCCGTCCTACCTGTCTGCGTGGTAGGCCGGGGTTTATCCCCGGCCCCGCCTCGCCAGGTCGCGCAGCGCCTCCGTCTCCGCGTCGGAGGCGTGGCCGGAGAGCGCCTCCAGCGCCTCCCGCGTCCGGCCGCACCGCAGCAGGACGCGGGAGCGGTCCTTCGCGACGGCGGGCGTGGCCGGCCCTGCGGCGAGCGCCGAGAGCGCCCCGTCGGCGTCCCCCAGCGCCAGGCGCGCCGCGGCGAGAGAACGGACCACCGCCTCGCGAGCGGGGGAGTCCGGCCGCACGGTCGCCATCAGGGCTTCCCACTCTCTGCCCGCCGCCGCGGCATTCCCCGTCTGCATCAGGGCGTACGCCCGGTGATGACGGGCATCCGCATGGCCGGGGACGAGGGAGAGCGCCCGGTCGAGCGGCGCGAGCGCCTCCGCGCACCGTCCCAGCCGACAGAGGAGGACCCCCTCGAGATGATGGCGCGCGAACCCGATCCCCTCCGGGAGCGCCCGCACGATCCCCAGGGCGCGCGTGGCATCGCCGTGTGCCCCCTCGAGGCGCGCCTCCAGGAGCGCCCCCTCTCCCTGGCGGTCGCGCGGAAGCCTCCCCCGCGCGACCGCCACGCGCGTGCGCGCCTCCCCAAGGAGCGCGGGATCGCCGGGCGAGCGCGCGCATGCGTCCACCGCGAAGCGGACGCGCTCCAGGAGGATCTGCGGGTGGTCCGGGGCGAGAGAGAACGCCCTCTCCAGGGAGGCGGCCGCCTCCCGGGGCACCCCCTCGCGCGCCTGGGCGAGCGCCAGGTCGTACCACGCGCGCTCGTCGTGCGGCTCCTCCCCGGTCCGGATCCGGCCCAGGCGCAGGTAGTAGGCGCGCTTGCGCGTGGACGCCCCTTCGAGCGTCCCGAGGTGGTGGATCGGCGCCGCCAGGAACCCCACGCGGGAAGGGGGCAAGGCGGAGACATCCAGCATCTCGTGCAGGCGCCCGGCGAACCGGAGCGCCGCCGCGCGCCGCCATAGCCGGTACGCCGTGGAGGGGTACCAGCCGACGGCGCCGGACGCCTCGGGATGCGCGTCCGGCGCGGGACGGAGCTCCTCCGGTGCGCACGCGGAGGCGTCGCGGACGTAGTTGCGGCACACCATCCACCACGCATCGTGCGTAGGGGCCAGAGCCGCGCGCACGACGGAGTGGTCGGCGCCATCCAGACGTTCGTCCGCATCGAGCACGAGCACCCATTCCCCGCGGGCGTGCGCCAGGAGGGCGTTGCGCGCCTCGGCGAAGTGGTCGGTCCAGAGGATCGCCTCCACGCGCGCGCCGCGCGCGCGGGCGAGCGCGACGGTGCCGTCCGAGGACCCCGTATCCCCGACCACGACCTCGTCGGCAAGGCCGCGCGCGGAATCGAGGCACCCGCCGAGGGCGCGTTCCTCGTCCCGCGCCAGGACGCACAGCGTCAGGCGCGCTAGCGCGCGGACACTCATCCGGCGATCGGGGTCCCGAGCATCTCACCGAGCCGCGCGCGGGAGGCGTCGAGCGTGGGGCGGTCGTCCGCCTCGAGATTCAGGCGCACCAGGGGTTCCGTGTTCGACTTGCGCAGGTTGAACCACCAGCGGCCGTACGCGACGGTGAGGCCGTCGAGCCAGTCCGCCTTCCCGTCGGCAAACCGCTCCGCGGCGCGCCTCAGGGTCGCGTCCGGATCCGCGACGCGGAAGTTCACCTCGCCGGTCTGAAAGGTCCGCCGCAGGGGGCCGGCGAGGCGCGACAGCGGCTCGCCGGAGCGGGCGAGGAGCCCGAGGAAGGAGACGGTCGCCACGAGCGCCGAATCGCAGAAGAAGTTGTCCCGGAAATAGAAATGGCCGGACAGCTCCCCCGCGAACACCGCGTTCAGGCGCCGCATCGTCGCCTTGATGAAGGAGTGCCCCACCCGCTCGCGGACAGGGATTCCTCCCGCCTTTTGGATCTCCTCGGCGACCACGCGGCTGGACCGCAGATCGTAGACGACGGTGCCTCCCGGCGCGGACGCCAGGAAGGCTCGCGCCAGGAGCGCCGTGGCCAGGTCGGATCCCAGCACACCCCCCTGCTCGTCGATGAAGACGCAGCGGTCCGCGTCGCCGTCGTACGCGATCCCGACGAGAGCCCCCTCGCGCACGACCGTGTCGCGCAGGTCGCGCAGGTTCGCCTCGACGAGGGGGTTCGGCGGATGGTTCGGGAAGCGGCCGTCCGGCTCGAGGTACAGCGGAATGATCTCGATCGGCAGGTCCCGCAGCGCCGTCGGGATCGCCGCGCCAGCCATGCCGTTCCCCCCGTCGAGCACCACCCGCATCGGGGCGCGCGCATGACCCAGGAGCGCCCCCGCGAAGGAGCGCACGTGGACACGGTACGCCTCTTGGATGTCGACCGTCCGCACCTTTCCGGCGGCTGCCGCGGCAGACGGACCCCCTGCCTCCGCCATCTCGGAGATCGGCCGGATCCCGTCGTCGTACGAGACCGGCGCCGCCTGGGCGCGGCACATCTTGAAACCGTTGTCGTGGGGGGGGTTGTGCGAGGCGGTCACCATCAGCCCCGCGTCCGCCCGGAGCGAGGCGGTCGCGAAGTAGAGCATCGGGGTCGTGGAGAGGCCGATGTCGATCACCTCGCACCCCATCCGCGTCAACCCCTCGCGCGCGGAGGCGGCGAGCGCCTCGGAACTGACCCGGACGTCGCGTCCGAGAACCACCGTCCGAACCTTCAGGAACGAGGCGAACGAGGCGGCGATCCGGACCGCCTTCGCCGGGTCGAGCTCCTCGGGAACCCGGCCTCGGATGTCGTACGCCTTGTAGATGCTTCTCATTTCAATTTTAAGGCAAAGTGCGGCGGCATCCTACCGCCGCACTTTGCGGACCGCCGCACGGACCGCTTCGGCGAAGATCGAGGCGCCCACGTCGATCTCGGACGGCCGCACGACCAGGGGCGGGCAGAACCGCACCGTGCTGGGGCCCGCGGTCAACAACAGCAGCCCCCGCCGGAACGCCTCCTCGACGACGCGGTCGGCGAGCGCGGGATCGGGTTCGCGCGAGCCTCGCTCCGTCACGAAATCCGCCCCGATCATCAGGCCACGTCCGCGGACCCGCGCGAGCCGTGGGAATCCCCCCGCGATCCCCTCCAGGCGCGCGTGGAGGCGCTCCCCCATCCGCCGTGCGTTGTCGACGAGCCCCCCGCGCAACAGCCGGATCGTCTCGAGCGCGGCGGCGCACGCCAGCGGGTTCCCACCGAAGGTGTTCGCGTGCGCCCCGCGCGGCCAGCGCATGATCGAGGCGGGCGCGACGATCGCCCCGAGCGGGAGCCCGGAGGCGATCCCCTTCGCGATGCACAGGATGTCGGGGACCA